>JBOHOS010000001.1:0-6634 GCA_050731295.1 Nitrospiraceae bacterium
GTGTAAAGCGAGCATAGCGGTGAGACGAGTACGAGTCAAGGATGGCGTGGCCTTGTGGTTTTTATCCGGTTTGCTGGAGTAAGATCATCCCCATGGGGAGCCCTATACGGCATGCAACCAACCGGGAGGATGCGATGCGGAGCTTCAGGCAGAGAGGCAGGGTGCTGTTGAGCGTGGGGTTCACCGTCATCGCCGGCGCCCTGTTGCCGGGCTGTGCCGATCGTCCGGCCTCTTCTCCTACCCCGCAGAAAGAAATCCGAAGCAGTTCCGATCGGTTTTTTGACAAGATGAAGCAGGAAGAACGCGAGCGAGGAAAGGGTCCGGAGGCGCCGGCTCGCTAGCGGTCGAGCGTGCTGCAAACTGTCGGTGTCTGGTGTGTCAATTGACACTGCATGCGAGTCCCATCCTCGATCGATTCTGCTTCCTCCTTTCTCCGGAGCATAGCGACACCTCGATGGAGCGGCCACCGCCGCGAGATCTGCAGAGGTTGATTGCATCGCTTTGGCCGAGTGCAGTAGCCTGTAGTGAAGGTTCAGTGTCGAGACCACTTGGTTGGATGAAGTGGAGGTGCACGATGAACCGCTGGATGGAACACACAGGTCATGTGAAAAGGATGGTAGTCGCCGGATTGGCGCTCCTCTTGCTGGCAGAGGGGTGGGGCGTGATCGGGACCCTGGAGGCCAGAGAACTGCTCCCTCAAAAGGAGCAGCAAGATACGGAATATGGCGAGACGAAAGCGCCGTCTTTGGACACTCAAAAGCGCGGCATTCCACAAGCCTTGTTCGTGTGGATTCACATGGCGAAAGGCTACGAGGTCGAATGGGATAGTTTCGGGCGACAGGGATGGTATACCCAGGATCCCCGTCTGAAGCCTATCGCGCCCGGGACGACGGTCTTTCCGCCCGATACACCGAGTGTGTATGTCGTGTTTGAAGTCGCACCGCTGGAAGATCCGGCGCAGTTCAGCGCGCAGTGGTATTTAGAGGACGAAACGGGGAAGGTCCCGGAAGCGCCGATGGGCCACGATACCCTGGAAGTGCCGGGGCATGAACGCTATGGATTTCTGGAACTGAAAAAACCATCCAGCGGCTGGCCGGTGGGAAATTACTTGTTAAAGATCTTTGTCACGCCGTTGGGACAGCAGGCGTTTCATGCGGTCAATCACGTAGGAACGATGCGATTTCAGATCACCGACCAGCCGATCGTCTCAGGGGCTTCGGCAAAATAGAAACGGGCGTCCCGGCCTTCATGAAACCGATGGAACGGTCTGATGCCCATCTATGAGTATGTGGCGGAACAATGCGGGCGACAGCCGGCATGTTCGCGCCGGCGGGAATATCTTCAGGCGCTCGCTGGCCAGCCTCTCACCGCATGTCGGGAGTGCGGAGCCCCGATACGGAGAATCTTCTCATCTTTTGCCGCCCGTTCCGGCGACACCGGTGTTTCTTCTCCGGACCCGACCCCGCTCAACATCACCGGCATGGCGCCTCCGCCCGGGACGACCGCGAACTCCGATAGCGAGGGCGGATGCAGCGACGGCCGCAGCCATGAGCAGAGTACTGATCGGAGGGAGGCATGATGGAGACCGATCCGGACAAGCTTACGCTCTTGTACGAGCGATTCAAAGACGTGTGTCTGGTTGAAAAAGAAGTCTGGTATGAAGTCTTCCTGCCGCGCGACGTCGGGAAGGGCATGGTGTTGACACGCGTGCAGGATCGCTACGAAGTCGTGATCGACGATCAGGACGTGGAAGCGGCCATAGAAGCGAACATTCCCCTCGGATCCAAAGCCTTGGCAGCGGCGATTCAGGAATACCAGGCTCACATCAGCTTCGTGAAGAAAACGTAGCGCCGGTTCTCCACCCTGCCTAGTTCTTCGCCAGCGAGCGTTCAACCTCCCGCACGATTTCTTCGGACAGCGGCTTGGTTCGATGATGATAGCGAGCGATGACGTTCCCGGTGCGATCCACCAAATACTTCTGGAAATTCCATTCGACTTCGCCGGGAAATGGGCTCTGCTCGGTGAGGTATTGGTAGAGGGGATGCTTGTCGTCGCCCTTCACGCTGATCTTGCTGAAGAGGGGAAAGGTCAAACTGTACTTGGTGTAGCAGAAGCTCTTAATCTCTTCGTTGGACCCCGGCTCCTGCCGGCCGAAGTTGTTGGCGGGAAAGGCCAGGATTTCGAATCCCCGGTCATGATAACGGTCATACATGGCTTGAAGATCGGAATACTGCGGGGTATTGCCGCAGAAGCTTGCCGTGTTGACGAGGAGCAGCGTTTTCCCGCGAAATTGGCTGAGCGGCACCGGTTTCCCGTCGATGTCGTTCAACGTAAACTGATAAATACTGCCCGACCGTGACGCCATCATCACTCCTTCCGGTGGGGCCGTTGTATTGAGCTCCGCGGCTTGAACGCGTATCGGACCGAGGATATACCCGGGGGAGCAGGTCGCGACGAGACCCAAAGCCAACACCATCATGAAGGCACCGTTCAGACGTATCATCATTGCTCCCCTCCGGTTACAGAGTGGCTAGGCGATGACTCACAGGCGCTGTAAAGCCGCCACACGCTCCTCGATCGGCGGATGCGAGGCAAAGAGACTCATCATCCCGCCGGTCTTGCCGGAAATTTTGAAGGTCACAAGAGGGTCTTGCGTGCTGTACTCCGGCTGCGCGCGATGGACCCATCGCTCGATGGCCCGCAGCGCGGAAATCATTGCGTCACGGCCATACACGCGCGCCGAAAAAGCGTCCGCCCCGAACTCCCGCCGCCGCGAGAACCACATGATCGGAATCATCGCCAGGAACGAGAGCGTGATCTGTAAGGCAAAATACGCCACGAACCCAAGCGCCTCGTTCCGCTCCGCCAGGTTGCGATACACCCAGCGACTGATGAAGTAGACGAAAGTGTTCATCAAACCGGCCAGCACGGTCGTTGTAAACATGTCGCCGTTGTAGACATGACCCATTTCATGAGCCAGGACGGCGCGCACTTCCTGCTCGCTCAGGTTCTGCAAGAGGCCGGTAGACACGGCCACCATAGAATTGTTCTTGCTGGGGCCAGTCGCAAAGGCATTCGGGTCCGGCGATTCGTAGACCCAGACTTCCGGCATGGTAATGCGCAATCGCTGCGCAATTTCCTGCACCGCGCCATAGATCACCTGTTCGTCCTGTGTGCGGGGCTGCGTGATTTGATGAGCGTCCAGCATAGACCTGGCCATCTGTTTGGAAAAGGCCAGGCTGATAAACGCGCCGCCGAACCCGATCACCAGCGCCCACACCAGATCTTGCTGGTTCACCGCGCCGCGCACATCGATGCCGAACGCGGGAAGGACGAAGTTCACAAGCACGTGAAACGTAATCGACAGGGTCACGAAGATCAGCACATTGGCAATGAGCAGTAACCCGATACCTTTCAGCCATTTCATCTGGATTCTCCTTTTTCACCACGGCTGTTCGAACGGCGCCGTGTCTCCGCTGGTATTATACAGTCCCTCGGATCGAAAAACATGAGAACCGAAACGGCTTTTAGATAGCCATCAATGGATTGAGGTCAAGAGCCGAACGGGCTCGGAGGATCGCGAACTTACATGCGGACTTACGATTGACGCGCCGTGCTCTATCTGGTAGAAAAGGCCATGCGAAAAGCGGTGAGCCCACTGAAAGCCGGCATGGCCATGTTCGTGTTGTCCGGACTGTTCGCCGTGACGGCTGTCGCCGAGGATCAACCGCGGGAATCGAATCCCATGGTGGTGGAAGCCGATGCGGATGGTATTCAACGAGCCTCCATTACACTGGACAGTTATTCCTACACACCGAATCACCTGGTCATCCAAGTAGGAAAGCCGGTTGAACTGGAACTGACCAGCGTCACCATTCTCACGCCGCACAACTTTATCGTCAAGGAGCCGGGTGCCGATCTCATGGTGGATCGCAACGTGAGCGCCGGCAAGCGTGTCGTAATTCGTTTCACGCCGAATCAAGCCGGGGTGTTTCCATTTTACTGTGACAAGAAGCTGTTGTTCTTCAAGAGCCATCGCGAGAAGGGCATGGAAGGCCGCTTAGAAGTTCGGTAGTGGCAGCCATCGACCAGACCGTGTCCATGCAACGTCTCCTGCTCGAAGATCTCCTCAAGCAGGTTTCCCGCTCGTTCTATCTCACCCTGTCTGTTGTGCCTTGCCCTGTGAGAAAACCAATAGGGCTGGCATACCTGTTTGCCAGAGCCGCCGATACCATCGCCGATACGGATCTGATCGATCGCACCCGGCGGCTGCTCCTCCTGAAGCAATTCCGCGCTCGGTTCGCCGAGGATCGTGTCGACTGGCCGGCCATCCGCTCCATTCAAGACGCCGTGGTTCCCCACCAGGTCGATTCGGGAGAACGCACGCTGCTGAATCGCTTGGAGGATTGTTTTCGCCTGTACCTGGATCTCGATCCGGACGATCGAGCCCGTATACGGCGGTTAATGGAAACGTTGCCTGAGGGAATGGAGATGGACTTGACCGTGTTCCCGGGCGATACGGTCAGAGATCTGACTGCGCTCCAAACGTTCGCGGATTTGGACCGCTACACCTACTATGTCGCAGGCTGTGTCGGAGAATTTTGGACCGAGATGGTCCATGCCCATCTCCCGTCGCTGACCGGATGGCCGGTGAGTCGAATGGCCGCGGTCGGGGTTCGGTTTGGAAAAGGGCTCCAGCTTACCAACGTCTTGAAAGATGTGGCGAGGGACCTCCGGCGGGGGCGGTGCTACATTCCGATCGCGCTCCTGCATGAAGCGGGATTGGAGCCGAAGGATCTGCTCAAACCGGAAAACCGCCGAGTATTTCAGCCGGTTCTGAGCAAATTAGTCGGCATCGCCCGAGACCATCTGGATCAAGGCTGGCTGTACACAATGGCGATCCCGAGGCGGGAGTTGCGTCTTCGCTTGGCATGCATGTGGCCGATTCTGTTTGCCGGTGAAACTCTTCGTCTCGTGTCTGCGTCCCCCGATCTGTTGAATCCCTCGGTCAACGTCAAGATGCCGAAAAGCCGGGTCTATCGCATCATGGCATTGACGACGCTGACCGGCGGCTGCGGCTATGTGGGGACGGCGTACTGGGGGCGGTTGAGGAAATCTCTTGGAGGCTGCTGAAAAAGGGCTATTTCACCCATCCGGGGCTACTCCTCCGGTTTTGGCTCGCGCCCGCGGCCTCGCCTCGGAAGGGACGCGTCCTGACGCGCCTGGGCAGAGGCGGGTCTCATAGGAGACCTTTTTGAGCAGTCTCCAGGTAAAGGAAGACTGATCCGGCTACTTAGGTTTCTGCGGCGCCAGCAGTTTCTCGCCTTTTCGGAAGACGGCGTAGATGGCTTGGGAGGGGCAAGCGTCAAGGCAGAGTCTGCAGCTTTCAAGACAGCGAGACGAGTCGAACTTGAACGGCGGGGTGGAGAGCCACGCGCCGGTCGGACACACGGGAATGCAAATGGCATTATGCGTGCAGCGATCGGGGTGGCGAACCAGGTGATCTCGTGACACCATCATGGGTTTGACTCCCTCAAACAGGGCTTGAGAAAACATCTCCAGCATATTCACGGTCGGCGGTCCTCACTTCCACTCTTTGACGAGTTCACGAAGCCGGTCTTTCAATTCCGGGATCTGCTCAAGGTTGTTCTGAATGGCCCCCAGAATTTTCTCGAGTCTGGCTGTACGCAAGGCCTCCTTGTCCGTTCCGACCAGCCGATCGTACTTCGCGTAAGCTTCTGGATGTTTCGGTTCGAGAGTCGCACGCGCGGCACGGAGCCCTTCCGTGAGTTGCCACGGTTCTGGCGCGAGGGGTGGGGCGACCGTAAATGAACCATCTGAGAAGACCACCACGGCGGCGCCCGGCTTGGACGGCAGGGGGGCGACCGACTCGATCGTCTTGCCTTGCATCTGCTCCCAGGCCAGCGTCAATCCGGGAAACTGTTTCATAAAGGCCACCTTCGCCTGATTGGCCTTCCACTTCTCTTCAACCGGCATGGCTTCCTCGTGCCCGCGCGCGGATCAGGCCTTCTGCTGGCGAGGCGGGTGCCCCGGCATCAACAAGCGCTCGACGATTTCACCGTTCACGACGTGACGCTCCATAATCTCGGTGACGTCCGCTTCCGATCCCACCCAGTACCAGGTCCCTTCCGGGTAAATGACCACGCTGGGACCGTACTCACAGTGATCCAAACATCCCGCTTTGTTCGCCCGAACGGTACCCTTCAATCCCAACCGCTCGACTTCCTTCTTGAAAAAAGCCTGAAGGCGTTCCGACCCGTTGTCGGCGCAGCACCCGCGAGGATCGCCTTTCGGCCGTTGGTTCACGCAGACAAAAATGTGGTGGGTGAAGGTGGTGGCCACGATGTCAGACAGGTGACGATCCGGCGGCAGACGGGGACGCCGGCCGATGTTGCATGCGATGAAGTAAGGCGTTCACATCTCCCGAGTCAATTAAGCGCGAGCCTGCGGATTGGGCGGATAAGATTCCGGTGATTTCCCGAAGCCGGAACTGCGCGCGCTGGAATTGATCGGGGTTGGAGAATTCGGAGGCTTGCCCGGCGCCGAGCTTGTCGAACTCGACTCGGATGTCCCGAAAATCGCGTTGTAGGTTCTTCTGCAGCGAGCACTCTTC
>JBOHOS010000002.1:0-7913 GCA_050731295.1 Nitrospiraceae bacterium
GATCTCGGCCGCATTTGAGCGGCAGTATTATGAACGCGAAGCGGACCTCACGATTGCACGCCTGCGACAGGCGAAGATTTCGGACCTCAAGAAGCGCTTGAAGAAGGCCACACGGCGCGTTGCCGCGCTTCAAGATGATCTGGACAAAGCTTTCCGTTATCGGGATTACGCTCGCTATGGAGATCTCCTGAAAGCGAATCTGCATCAGATGCAGAAGGGGCAGGAACAGCTCACCGTCATCGATTACTTTGACACGGCACTCCCGGAATTAGTTATCCCGCTCGACCCGGCTAAAAGCCCTCATGGAAATATGGAGGATTACTTTAAGAAGTATCGAAAATATATCGCTTCAGAGAGAGAAATCAGACCTCGACTCGAGGCTGATGAGCAGCGACTCACCACGCTGCGAGCGGAACTTGCCGAGGTCGAGTGTGGAATCTGGCAGCCGGCCCTCTCTCAAGCGGCGGTCGTCATGCCTTTCACGCGATCCCAAGAAAAATCCGTTGCGGCGAAAAACGCCGTATCTCGTTCAGGACCGTTTCGCCGGTTTCTCTCAGCCGATGGTCTTCCCATCTATGTCGGGCGGAACGCCCGCGAGAATGAGGCGCTGACGTTCGGTGAGGCTCGCCCGGACGATCTCTGGCTCCATGCGCACGGCACGCCGGGATCGCATGTGGTGGTCAGGCTGGAGAATGGCGCGGACCCGCCGCCGGAGACAATCCGTGATGCCGCGACGCTGGCTCTCCTCTATAGTGACCTCAAGAAAAACGGGAAAGGGGAGGTCATCTATACGAGAAGGAAGTATGTCCGAAAGGTCAAAGCCAAATCTCCTGGCACGGTGACGGTCACGCAGGAAAAGACCACATTCGTGACGTTGGACCGTGCGCGGCTGGATCGTCTCAAGGAACGGTCCCGCTAGATTCCCTTTACAACTCGGCAACTTCGGCTATCATTTCTTCTATGGTTCAACGATTCTCTCTGGGCATGAAGATCGCCGCGGGGTTTGCCGCGGCCTTGCTCATCCTTGGCACGGTCGGTTTGACCTCCTACCTCAGCATGAAGCGGCTGCTTGGCAGCGCCCAGTGGGAGAGCCACACCCACGAAGTTCTCGAAAAATTGGAACACGTCCTTTCGCTGACCAAGGATATCGAGAACGGAGCGCGGACCTTCGTGTTGACCGGGTCCGATCTTTATCTCATCCATTACGATCTGGCCGTCAATGATATCGAACAGGACATGACGGCCCTCCGTGTCCTGACGTCGGATAACCCGGCTCAACAGCGCCGGCTCGATCGCCTGGAACATCTGGTCGCTGAAAAACTAGCCCGATCCCGCGGTCTCATCAAGAACCGGAAGGACAAGCGATTTCAGTCGGCTACCCTGGTGCCCTTGTCGAGCAGGGGGAATGACGTGATGGATGAGATCCGGAAATCCGTTGCGGCCATGCAGGACGAGGAGCATGTTCTCTTGTCTCGACGGACGATTGAAACCAAGACGAGCGCTCGGTCGGCGACGGCGGTCATCCTGATCGGCAGCGTGCTGGCGCTGATGTTTGTCGGACTGGCCAGCGTGCTGATCAGCCGCGATATGGCGTGGCGCAAGAAGGCCGAAAAGCAGTTGGAAGAAAACCACCAAAAACTTACGGGATGGGTGACGGAACTCGAACGGGAGGCGCAGGAACACACCATATTGAGCGAACTCGGGGACCTCTTGCAGACGTGCCTCACTACTAATGAAGCTCACATCGTCATCGCGAAAGGCATGCGTGATCTCTTTCCTAGAACGTCCGGCGCCTTGTATCTGATCGATGGCTCGCGCCAAGGCGTCGAGGTGATGGCCTTGTGGGACAAGCATGCTGCTCTGCAGAGAGCGTTTCAACTCGATGAATGCTGGGCGTTGCGGCGCGGCCAGATGCACGTCGTTCATGATCCGGCTGCCGGCCCCCTCTGCCGTCACTTTGATTCGTCGTCCCCTTCAAGCTATTTCTGCCTTCCCTTGATGGCGCAGGGAGAAATGATGGGGCTGTTACACGTGCGATGCCTCCTGCCCGACCCGGTGGACTCAGATAATCAGCCCGGCTTCCCATCGGATTCCGACCGGCGACTGGCCGTCATTGTCGGGGAGCATATCTCGCTGGCCTTGGCGAATTTGCGATTGCGGGACGCGCTTCGTTCGCAGTCCATTCGCGATCCCCTCACCGGCGTGTTCAATCGTCGGTACATGGAAGAATCGTTGGATCGCGAACTCCATCGGGCGTCGCGGAACAACACGCCCTTGGGAGTCGTGATGGTCGACCTCGATCACTTCAAGCAGTTCAACGACACCTTCGGCCACGCTGCGGGCGACACGCTTCTGACGAAAGTGGGTGACTTCCTGCGGACCCAGATCCGCGCGGAGGATATCGCCTGCCGCTACGGCGGGGAAGAGTTCGTCTTGATTCTACCGGGATCGTCCCTCGAAGCGACCAGGATGCGAGCAGAGCAGGTACGAGAAGACCTCAGGCAGGTTCAGGTGGAACATGGGGGCCGGTTCCTTGGCATGATCACTCTCTCAGCCGGCGTGGCCACCTTTCCTCATGATGGGATCACCGCGAAAGCGGTCTTACAAGCCGCGGACGAAGCGCTGTATCAAGCGAAATCGGCAGGACGCAATCGAGTAGCCACTTATCAGTCCCTATCGGAACACTCCGAACGTGACCTTCCAACTTCCCATCGGGGTTAGTGCCGTCTTCAAGAGGCTTTCTTCCTTCATCATAGAACCACTCGACGCATCGGCACGCTTCTGTTCCGCCTCAGGTAGGACGGAACATCTCCGCACGGCCTGATCCGATGATCGGACATTCACGCGGGCCTTGGCGACCTTTTCTTCCTGAACACCATCCCGCCAACCCGGAACCAAGCAGAAGCATAGTGGACGGCTCCGGAACCACGACCTGAGAGAAGGTCACATCGATGAACGGAAACGAGACGGATTGCGCGTCGGTTTCAGCAATACTGCCGGCAATCATGAAAATGTCCTGGTCGACCTTGAGGAAATTGACATCATGGGGCAACACAACGTTGGCATTGACGTTGGTCGGGCTGGGATGCGTGTTAATGGGAAGCAGACTGGAGGATGGACCGACGCCGCTGAATTGGCCCGGACCGAAACAGATCGCAAATGGGCAGGTCCGCACATCCGTATTCGCCGTGACGTTTCGATCTTCAAACCCTCCGCCGCTATGAGTGACGACGTACGTCTGGCGCACATCATGAATCAAAGCCGAAGGGTCCGTCACACCGACATCGAAACTAATATGGTACGTCGCAATCCGATGCTGCCTTCAGGAGCGAACCCGGCAGAGAACGGTCCGGAAAACCTGAGGCCATGCTCCCCGGACACTGTGACCCCTTGCACCGTGATGTCGCCGTAGGCGCTCGCCACCAGGACGGCGGGAAAGCTGAAATTACTAAATACCTTGTCGCCCTGTTGAATGCTGCCATTGGTCTCGGCCAGCATGTCGAGCGAGATTGCGCGGACGGTCTTCGCGGGAACTGCCATGAGGCACGTCGCCATCACTGCGAGAATCGTTGTCGTCACACGCATCTCAGCCTCCTTGCGTCACCCCGAATGGATAAGACGTATGTTGGCGCAGATGTACGACTTGCCGGAAAGCTTTACAATGGCCGGACGGTATTAGCAATACTACAGGTCGGCCGCCAGGCCGATATCAAAAGATATATCGGACGCCAAAGAGGAAATTGAAAGATGACGCGTCAAAATTGTCCTTTCCCGGTCCGATGTCGATGCCCCCACGGTTACGTTTCCACGCAAGCTCCGAATTGAGCATCAATTTGGATGTCAGCGGGTAATCCGCTCCGCCCGCGAGTCGAAACGCAAAAGTGTTGGCCGGACTGATTTTGCTGACCTGGTCGCTTTCACTAAATGAATTGACATTGACGCCTATGCCGGCAGACGCATAGGGCAAGAAGGCCCCGTAGCGACCCGGGCGCACCTCCACAGTGGGAAGCACGGACACCGTATTCAATGTCCCGACATCTAATTTTGGATTTTCCTGATCAGTGGAACGGCGCTCCCATTCCACCATGAGGCCCACGTTGATCCATCTGTTCAAACCATACAGCGCATGCGCATTGATCGCGGGCCCGATATCCGTTGACGTATTGCGCACAAACTCCTGCGTCAGAAGGGAGAATCCCGCCCGAAATCCAGCCGTCCATCGTCCTTCGGGCGCTTGGCCTTCCGACACCCACTTCTGCTCGGCCAATGCGTTGCCGAACGGCCCGAACCCTTCAACCACACAGAAAAGGCACAATGCGATCAGTACGTGACTCGTGCGGATCTCTCGCATCGACTCTTCCTCCTGTATATGATGACCATCTCTCTTTCCTGCGCAGAGTCCAACGATATCTGCGCACGGAGCACGCGCACTGTAGCGAACTCGGTTTTGAGATTCAAGTTTTACCAAGTGGGCGGAATCGGAACGGCTGCGTATAGCCTGTAATCATGATCTCGTTCCTACGTATCGGCCAATGGTATTTTCGTCTTCAGCCATCGCACGTACCAGGGCGCCAGGATCATCGGGATGACAAACAACACCACCAAGCTGGTCCCAAGATCGGGCGGCGCGCTCAGTGCCCTGGTTATCCAGGCGCACATCACCGCATACCACGCCAGACCTAATCCCAGCATGATGAGGCACGCTCGAATCGCTCTCTTCGAATAGTTCGCTACGACATTCACGACGCGTGGAGTAATTGTGACAGCATAGGCCGCCGTTAGCCCCAGATCCTGCAAAATTCCTCGCGCGAAGTCGTGCCAGGGGACCAGCCGATAAACTCCCTGCCCGATCGCCACAACCGCGACCCAATCATAGACGACGAGAGCCAACAAACACGGGATCGAAATCAGGAGGGAGTGGGACAGCCACCGTCGCATGGATGGAAGTCGAGCGCTGATACGGCACTCATTATCGGGTTGAACGGCCCGGTACTGATGGAACGTAATTGATTTTCGCTGAGAAAGCTATGGCCGCGTGCGAGGCGCAGCGCTCGCGAACGACGGAAGAAGCAGCGCCAAGAAAATCACGAAATCATCCGATCCGTTTCGGATGCGGCTCGGAGTCGAACGTCACACGTTGGACTGAGTAGAATTCAGCCGGCGCGACGGAGGAGTCATATTTATTTATTCGGTTTCGTCTCGTTCTCTTGCTTCTCCACTTTCAGAATATTGATGTCAAAAACCAGCGCTTTTCCGGCGAGAGGATGATTCGTATCAATCACCGCTGAGCCTCCCTCGATGGCCACCACCTTGGCTTCCTGTCCATCCGGCGAACGCAATCTGGTTCCCACTTTGGCCTCGGATGGGATCTTATCCTTGGGAACCGCGACCTTTTTCTTCTCATCGTAGACACCGTAGGCCTCTTCCGGCGCCACGGTAATGTGCTTTTTGTCACCCGTCTTCATTCCCGTCAAGCCTTTTTCCAGCCCACGAATGATCTGATGACTCCCATGCACATAGGTGATCGGCTCACGCCCGACGTTACTTTCGATGACCGTCTTATCCGGAAGCGCGAGCGTGTACTCCAACGTGACTTTCATTCCATCTGCCACGGGCGGTTGGGTCTCAGCCCATGCCGGTAACGGCAGTCCTGCGCCCGTTAAGACCGCGACCATGGCGATGGCAGCAACCAGCCGGCTCTGTACATGTGTCATGTGGATCTCCTGTTTTTTGACGGACCGTGTCCATACAACCAGGCTGCATACGCGAACCCCGGGCGGCGAATCCATGGCGTGCTTGTCCAGACCGGTGACCTCACCAATTGTCTCGTTTGCCTCCCCGCCCGCCGAAGCCGCCTCGCCCGCGACCGCCTCCTCCATCGCCACCTGAGCGTGGCTCCTGTGGCCTCGCCTCGTTCACCGTCAGCGTTCGCCCGTCCATCTGCGTCGCGTTCAGCGCGTCGATGGCGGCCTTCGCTTCATCGGACGTGGACATTTCCACGAAGCCAAAGCCTCGCGATTGTCCCGTAAACTTATCCGTCATGACGCGGGCCGATTCGACAGAGCCGTGCGGGGAGAACAGATCATTCAATTGCTGCTCGGTGGCGGAATACGGCAGTCCGCCCACATAAATTTTCGACCCCATGAGTGGGTCCTCCTTTAGAAAAGCATTGTCTTGGACGGAAGAAAACGAAGGAGCGGGCCGAAGACACGGCAATCTTAGCGGCGTAGCAGGCTTCCGATCAAATTCCTGGTCAAAACAACACCAATTGAGAGCCTTGCTGTACGTCTCCATCGCCAGGCCCAGGCGATCAAAGTGGTTTCTGTGTATCACATCCCGCCGGAAACAGCAACCGCCGGCGCGTTGCGTTTGGCCTAGAGCCGGTCGGAGTTTCGAATCAGCCGCGCATAAAAAGCGACGGCATTCCCGTAATCTTCAATCGTAAGACGCTCATTGGTTCCATGAATGCGAACCGTATCCTCTCGGGTAATCCGTATGGGCATGAAGCGGTAGATGTTCGGGCTTAAGATCCGGTAATGCCGCGAATCCGTGGCGCCGAGCACGAGGCCGGGCGCGACAATGGCATCCGGGAACAGTTGGGCGATGGTACGCTGGAGGAGCCCGAAGGCTGAGACCTCTACGGGAGATTCCGGTGAAGGCTCGCTCACGGTTCCCGGCAAACGCTGAATCGTGACTCGTGGATCGGCGATAGTCTTTTGAACGTGAGTGATCACATCCTCAATTCGGTCGGATGGATGGATGCGCACGTTCACGATGGCGCGCGCCCGCGCAGGCAGGACGTTTTCCTTGATGCTGCCCTCGAACATGGTTGGCGCAATGGTCGTCCGAATTAACGCCTGAGTCGGCGGCGTTTGCTCGAGCTGCATCTGGAGGAGGCTGCCAAACAACCACAGATTTCCGAACACCAGCCGGAGTCCCAGAGGCATCTCCGGTCCGAGGAATTCGAACATCTTGCCCACCGGCCCACCCAGATGAGCGGGCATCGGCTGCGCTTCGAGCCTATGAATGGCTGAGGACAGGATCCCGACCGCCGTATGGCGCGGCGGCATTGAGGAATGCCCGCCCTCGGCTTGCGCGAGCAGTTCCAGGCTCACATATCCTTTTTCAGCGATGCCGATGCACGCGACAGGCGAATTGATCCCGGGCACCAAGCCCAGCACAATTGCCATGCCCTCATCGAGGATCATTTCAGGGCGCTCGCCTCGCTGTCCCAGCATCGCGGCGATCTGTTCAGCGCCATCTTGCCCTCCGATTTCCTCGTCATGGCCGAACGCGAGGAGCACCGTTCGTCGAGGCGTAAATCCTTCGGAGAGGAGCGCCTCGATGGCTTCGAGCGTCCCCACAACGGCCATTTTAAAGTCCATCACGCCCCGCCCCCAGATGTAGCCATCCGCAATGGCTCCGGAAAACGGAGGATGAGTCCAATCCCGTTCCGTCGCCGGCTCAACCGGCACGACGTCGAGATGCCCGAGAAGGAGGATTGGAGCAAGGCCGGATTCCTGTCCCGCCCAGGTGTAGATCACGCTGTAACCATTCACCACTTCACGTTTCAGGGCTTGATGCGCTTTAGGAAACTTCCGGACGAGATAGTCGTGGAACCGAAGAAAAGCCGCCTTATCAGTGTCTGATGAATTCTGCCGTGAGATGGTCTGAAATCTCAGCGCCCCAGCCAATCGTTCGGCGGCGGCCTGACGATCCAGTGCAATCGCGGGAACAGGATCAACGTGGATTTGACGTGATGGATACAGCCCGGTGCGGATAAGCAAGATGGTCAGAAGAAGCGCCAGCCCAGCGGCCAGGACAAAGAGAAGTCTGCGGATGACTCCCATGCCGGCCAATCATGCCAGGCTTGCAAGCAGGATGGAAGGATAGGCTTGGAAGAAGCGCAGGCG
>JBOHOS010000003.1:0-2201 GCA_050731295.1 Nitrospiraceae bacterium
GTCCGACCTTACTATCAGGCTGATGGAAAGAGAGACCGGCGCGAAGACCTACGCGTGAAGACAAGGCTACGTAAGCGTTTTACCTACACCACGCCTCTACACCTGCGATGCTCAGGGGCGCGTCACGCTCTACAACCAGGCCGCTGTGGCCCTGTGGGGGCGGGAGCCGGAGGTCGGCAAGGACCTGTGGTGCGGATCCTGGCGTATGTACGAGCGTGATGGCACGCCCATGCCACTCGAATCGTGCCCGATGGCGGCGGCGATTCGTGAAGGCCGGCCCATCCGCGGCAAGGAAATCGTGATTGAGCGTCCCGACGGCACGCGGTCCTACGTCCTGACTTACCCTGAGCCGATCCACAACGCCTCAGGAGCGGTGGTTGGAGCGGTCAACATGCTGGTTGACATCACGGAGCGCAAACAGGCGGAGGCCGAGCGCGAGAAGCTCCTCAATGAGTTACAACAGGAACGCCGGCGCTTGGAAGACTTCCAAGAACAATTACAAGATAAAAATCAGGATCTCGAAAAATTCTACGACGTGGTCGTCGGCCGTGAGTTGAAGTTGATCGAGGCGGAAACGGAACTGGAGAAGTTACGACAGGAGGTGATCAGGCTGGCGAGCCTCACGAAAGATGGTGGCGAGTAATATGGCTCCCATCACCATCGCTCTGCCAGGAACTTGACAGACCGCCCTCGCCAAAGCGATCTCCATGCCTTCGCGCTACGGCGCAAGGAACCAGTCCTCTGTGGCCGTCAACGACCCGACCTTCTGGGCGGCGGGCATCCAAACCAACAGTGGCTCTGATTTGAAGTCAATCACTAACGGTTCGGGCTTCCGGGGAGGGCATCCAGCCAGGACCGAGCAAAGCATCGCGGCGATCAACGCCAGGAGATGGAACTTCAGTATACGATTCATCGCCTCTTTGCCCTCATCTCGTCGTATCCTCATGGACGAGCTGCAAATGAAAGCCTCGGTACTGCTTCTGCAACAGGGATCTCACAACCATCGGCATGATCAAAAAAAGGGAAAGCACTGTGGTGATCAACAAAGGAAGCAGCGCAGCCCAGGGAGAAGGCTCCGAGCGTGAAAGTTCTGGCGTCAACGACAAGAGCAGAACGTTCAGCGTAAACATCACGACAAGAAAACCTCCCACCCCTCGCCATAAGAGCAGCCACCCGACACGTATCGATTCTGCATAGGTTGGTTCCTCGGATGATCTGGATGGGGGCGTCGGAGCATTAGTTTGTGGGGCTGAGAGCGACATAGTTCACCACAATAATCGGGCAGTTGCTGAATCCTCTCACCGTCCTGGCTTGTCGGAACGAAGACACACAGTGTACGAGCCTTTCGCCTCTCGGGAAGAAGCTCAATTCACTGTAGCGATTGACGTGCGACAAGCGTCTTCTGGGACCTCTTTGCGCCGTCTTGGTCCCCTCTTTTGTAAGGAGGGGAAGGGGAGGTAGAAGCGGCCTCTACTCTTTTCACCCGCCCACCCCGGCGCGCCTAGACGCGCCCCTCACGACCCGCCGAACCTCCCCTTACAAAGGGGAGGTAGCCGAATCGGGTGGACCTTCACTAGAATTCTTGTTCGTCTCGCTGTCCTCCCCTCCCGTGACCCGATCAACCTCTTTCGGTCCCTGTGGA
The DNA here is from genome assembly GCA_050731295.1 of Nitrospiraceae bacterium. Classification (GTDB taxonomy): domain Bacteria; phylum Nitrospirota; class Nitrospiria; order Nitrospirales; family Nitrospiraceae; genus JBOHOS01. Next base: position 1,643 of record JBOHOS010000003.1, read on the forward strand.
GATCATTTGCGACGTGGCGCCGCCCGACTGCGGTTCCACGCTCAGAACCTTCACATCAAAGACCAAATGTTTTCCTGCAAGCGGATGATTAAAATCCACCACGGCGCCACTGTCCGTGATCTCGATAACCATAAATGGAATGCCATCGCGGGTTTTTAAAACGCTTCCAGGCCTCACATTGTTGGGAAGTTGATCTCTACTGATCGCCATCTTTTTCTGTTCGTCATACGGGCCGAATGCCTCATTCGCCGGGAGATCCACTCGTTTTTCCTCTCCTCGTTTCATTCCGGTCAAAGCTTTCTCCAGTAAAGGAATCATCTGGTGTTGACCGGGAACAAATTCGCTAACATTCTTCGGAATGACCAGCTTCGCCTCCGGAACCGTAATGGTAAACTCGACGAGGACTTTTGTCCCCTCAGCAACCTGCGCTTCACCCCCTGCCTGTGCGAGAAATGGGCTTACCCCTAAGCCGATGAGCAGGACGATTATGGACATCCATGTCTTGAGGTATTTCATTTGGTTCTCCTTTCATCTCACATGTTATTTCTTTGCTTTAGAA
>JBOHOS010000004.1:0-1753 GCA_050731295.1 Nitrospiraceae bacterium
CATCGAGGATCGTCGCTTTAAATGAAAGGGTTGGCTGCGGGCCAGGAATCGCCGTTGACGCCGGAGCGCTCGGCTGGCCGGCTGCGGCCATCCGACTGTCGGGATCGAGGAGCGCCCTGGCTTCCCGAGCAAATTGGGTGGAGAGCGCGACCGCCGCGCCATGGAGAAATGAATCCATGGTGACATAGGCGCAACGGTGCTGCGTCGGCTCCAGAATAATCTTTTCCCGGCGCGTCGTTTTGAGGGACCGTTCACCCAGGATCTTTCCCGACCGATCTTTGAACACCGCGTACGCTTGCAGGATCAGTTCCGCCGGAAGACGATCGTACACATTGTCCGTTTGGATGCGCAGCCCCGACTGCTCCAGGGACACATGCACGTCCACATCGGCTCGGGGTTCAGCGGGTCCGGCTCCCGGCATCCGGACCGCCTGAAAAGTCTGATGGGCGGCATCCAGCAAGACCGACTCCAGCTCCTCGCCGATTCTGAGCTCTTGAGGATGGTTACACGCGTCGGCATATCCCGCGATGGCCGTCGTGAGTGATGGATCGAATTCCATGCGAACCGTCGCAGGCAGGCGGGGACCCATATCCGGAAGCGATGCGCGCCCGAATACGGACGAAACCCGCTCACAGCCGGCAAGTGACGACAGCAGCAGGGTGGTGAGAAAGAGGACAGGCGCGAGTGGCATACGATCAACGCTCTTCACGGGCGGCCACCGTACCGGAAATCCGGACTGAATGCAACCGATTGAGCCGGATGGTTGCCTTGCCAGGTTCGCACGGCTCGTCTATCCTAGGCCGCTCAACGTCGATGCTTGGTGCCGGTGAACTGTGGTGGTGCTCGGCCTATCCAATATGCGTGATGCGTCCGCCGCCTTAGTGCGGGACGGGCGCGTGCTCGCTGCCGCCGAGGAAGAGCGTTTCGTGCGGACCAAGCACGTGACCGCCTTGCCGGTCCATGCGATCGACTACTGTTTGCGCGAGGCCGGCATTCGGCTGGACGATGTGCAACACATCGCGGTGCCATGGAAGTATTGGAAGCTGGGCCGCCGGGCTGCCCTGGCGATCAGCGCCATGCTGCGCTCGCCGGCGCTGTTCCGAGCCAAGAGCCGGCGCAGTGTGGAACGGATCAGCGGAGAATGGATGGAACTGGCGTTTCTGGACGCGAAATTGCGGCAACGGATCGGTCCGCTGGTCTCTCGGCCGGCGTATCTCGATCATCACCTCTGTCATGCGGCCAGTTCTTTTCTCGTTTCCCCCTTTGACCGGGCCGCCATTTTAGTCGTGGATGGAGCCTCGGAAGCACACACGGCGATGCTCGCGATGGGAGAGGGCGGTCAAATTCGCGTCCTGAAGCGAATCGGTCTCCCGCACTCGCTGGGCCAATTCTATGCGGCCATGACGGCATTCTTGGGATTTCGCCCCGATCATGATGAATACATCGTGATGGGATTGGCCGCGCATGGTGAACCGAGCTATGCAGCGCTCCTGCGCACACACATCCTGTCTCTGAAGCCGGAGGGGGATTTCCGACTGAATACCCGCCTGCTCGACTTTCATTTGGCCCGGGTCGGGATCTTTCTGCCGGGACTTCAGAACGTGTTCGGCCCTCCGCGCGTCGCAGAAGAAGAGATCACAGACCGCCATCGCAACCTGGCGGCCAGTGTCCAGCTCGTGCTGGAAGAGGCTGTCCTGCACTTGGCACGACATCTCAAGCAGGCGACCGGCGCGGAGGACCTGTGCCTCGCCGG
>JBOHOS010000005.1:0-1229 GCA_050731295.1 Nitrospiraceae bacterium
GACGAAGGGAGCGCCGCGCTGGCAGACCTCTTCCGAGGGCGCTCGCAGCTCCTCGTCTACCACTTCATGTTCGGGCCCGACTACACGGCGGGGTGTCCGTCCTGCTCGGCGATCGCGGACGGCTTCAACAGCCTCGTCATACACCCGGCCAACCGGACCAACCATGACGTGACTTACCGAACCTGACGAATCTAGCGGCGGTAAAAGGAGGTCAGATGACAAAGATTCAGACAATTATAGTAGTTGTAGGTCTTTTGTTCTCGCTGATAGCGAGCGCGGAAAGTAAGCAGACTCCCAAAGTAATGAATAAAATCGAGCCACTGCCGGGAGATTTGGAAATTCAGCTAGCCCTGAGCGCACTGCCGCCGCACCTCAGAGACAACGCGACAGTGTATGTTTTAGACCCGGCTAAGGGTTTCGAGATTGCCCGCAGAGGTACACGCAGAGGTAGCAATGAATTCCACGCCTTCGTCGCTCGAACCGGTGACGATACGTTCAGGGGATCCTGGCCCTTCACGGAGTATCGAGACGACATCCTCTACCCGATTTCCTTCGATCAAGCGGGATCCAAGGCGCACATGCGGGTCTTCTTTGACGCAGCAGAGATGCAGGCCAAGGGAACTCCTCCCGGCGAGCTCAAGAAGATCATCCAGGACCGTTTCAAGACGGGGACCTACAAGGCTCCGGAGCGAGCCGGCGTCTCATACATGCTGTCTCCCATTCTGAGGACGTACACGAACCCGGAAGTGAACGGCGACGTCCAGACCATGAACTACCCGCACGTCATGTACTACGCCCCCGACATATCCGATGAAGACATCGGCGGCGGGAAGCCCGGTGGCATAGGCCCGTTTGTGATCATGCCCGGGCATCACGGCTTGATGATCCAGCCTCGCGGCCAGGCGGAAACAGCGGCCATTACCGAAGAGTACGCAGGGATGCTCGCAAGACTTTGCAAGATCAAAGACTTGTGGTGTTTGCCAAAAGAGTAAGGGGGAGAAACAATGACCGATCACAAGACTGGGACACGTGAAGAGTGGCTGGCAGCCCGGCTCGAGCTGCACAAGGAGGAGAAGGAGCTCACGCGGCGCAGCGACGAGCTGGCGCGGCGGCGGCAGGAGCTGCCGTGGGTTGGGATCGAGAAGGAGTACCGATTCGAGACCGACGAGGGGAGCGCCTCGCTGGCAGACCTCTTCCGTGGGCGCTCGCAGCTTCTCGTCTACCACTTC
>JBOHOS010000006.1:0-2463 GCA_050731295.1 Nitrospiraceae bacterium
GCGTTGACCATGCTCTCAAGCCGTGCTTTAATGCCAACGATTCTATCCCTGGAGGTGTCCATGAATGTTGAGCCACCTGCCAACCAGCAACTCACATACAGCGACTACCTCCGGATTCCCGAACTTCTCGGTTTACAGCAGCCCCTCTCCTCGCCTCAGGCTCATGACGAGCTGCTCTTCATCATCATCCACCAGACGTACGAGCTCTGGTTCAAGCTGTTGCTGCACGAACTGGACGGAGTGACGGTGAATTTGCGCGCGGCGGCTCATGCTCCAGACTCAAGAGACGAGGTGTACGAGGCGGCGCGCCTGCTGAGGCGTTGCACCGAGATCGCGCGTCTCCTGGTCGAGCAATTCACCGTCTTGGAAACCATGTTACCGACACATTTTCTCGCCTTTCGCGACCGGCTTCGACCGGCAAGTGGATTTCAGTCCGAACAATTTCGTGAACTTGAATTTTTGTGCGGTCTAAAGGATGAGACGCTCCTGCATCTCCACGAACCTACGCCGGAAATGCACGCCACGCTCGAGCGGCGGCTGAGACAGCCATCTCTGCGCGATGTGTTCTTCGATGCGCTCGCTGCACTGGGGACCACTCCCAGCCTTCACGACGGCGCCACCGAGGCCGAGCGCTGCCATGCCCGAGCAATGGCCATTGTCGCCGTGTATCGCCAAGAGGTCAGCCATCGTGACTGGATCGATGTGTGCGAGCGACTGTCCGAGTTTGATGAACTCATCGTCGCCTGGCGTTTACGCCATATTCAAATGGTGGAGCGGACGATCGGGATGCGTGCAGGCACCGGCGGCAGCAGCGGGGTCTCCTATCTGAGAACCACGCTGGATAAGAAGTTTTTCCCGGAACTCTGGGAGGCTCGGTCCCTGATGAGCGAGGGACAGCGCTGAGGATATGGACGAACTCCTTGCGTACCGAAAAGAATTTCCGATTCTCGAACGAACCATTTACATGATCAGCCACTCGCTGGGGGCAATGCCCCGCGGCGTCTATGACCGTCTGCGCGAGTATGCCGACATCTGGGCCACGCGCGGAATTCGGGCGTGGGCGGAGGGGTGGTGGGATATGCCCGTAGCAGTCGGCGATAAAATTGCCCGGATTATCGGCGCCGATCCGGGGACCATTGCGATGCACCAGAATGTGTCGATCTGTCAGTCCCTTATTCTATCCTGCTTCGATTTGACTCAGAAGCGTAACAAAATTGTGTATGAAGCCCTAAATTTTCCGTCTGTGATGTACGTGTATGAAGCGCACGTGCGGGCCGTCGGCGGGCGTCTCGTGGAAGTGCCCAGTGATGACGGCCTGACGATCGACACCGAGCGCATGCTCGATGCGATCGACGAGGAGACGTTGTTGGTTCCCATCTCACATGTCCTCTTCAAAAGCGCGTACATTCAGGACGCACGGGCCGTGATCCAAAGGGCGCACTCGGTGGGCGCGAAGGTAATCTTGGATGTGTACCAGTCGGCGGGAACTGTCCTGTTCAACGTCAAAGATCTTGATGTGGATTTCGCCGTTGGCGGGTCGGTTAAATGGCTATGCGGAGGTCCCGGTGCCGGCTACCTCTATGTGCATCCCGCATTTCATCGCATACTCGAACCGAAGGTCACCGGCTGGATGGCTCATCGCGCCCCATTTGATTTCGAACCCGGCAGGATCACTTACGCTTCCGACATCCACCGCTTTCTGCACGGTTCTCCCGCCATCCCGGCGCTCTATGCGGCCGAGAGCGGCTATGACATCATCAACTCCATCGGAGTCGAGAAGATCCGCGCAAAATCGATCCGTCAAACCACACGGTTGATCGAGTTGGCGGATGAGCGCGGATGGCGGGTCAACTCGCCCCGGGCTAAAGACAAGCGCGGCGGCACGATGGTCGTCGACGTTCCACATGCCGCTGCCGTAGTGCACGAGCTCGCCCGGCGCAACGTGCTCGTGGACTTTCGCCCGGGCGTCGGTATTCGCATCGCTCCACACTTCTACACCACCGACGAAGAGCTCGACACCACGATGAACGAGATCAAGGACATCCTGAAGACCGGGGCCCATGAAAAGCATCTCTCAGGAGGCGGCGCGCAGTTTTGAGCCCAGCCCTTCTCCTTCGCTATCACAGGCTGTAAGCCACGTGGCGCAGCATTCTCTTCCCCTCCTCGCGCGCCGCGCGCCGAATCGGTTTCTTGATCTTGATCTTGAACGGTTCGGATGGAAATCTCATGACGCGTTCCTGAATCGCAAGAGCTGCGCTTTAAACGATTTCGCGCCGTCATATTCGAAGACGTAGCGGGTCATGTCGAAGAGCGGCGCCGGATCGAGGTCGCGAATGACATCGGGCTTCCAGGTAATCTTTAATTGATTGATCATCGTGATTGGTGTGGGCTTGCCGACCATTCCAAGCTGAAACTGCCCATACGACTGGGAGAAGATCAGGATTTCCCGGTCGAACATCGCCG
>JBOHOS010000007.1:0-2720 GCA_050731295.1 Nitrospiraceae bacterium
ACCTAATAGAGCCTTTGTCAGCCGAAATGGGCCCACGGTATTCGTGGCCAACACTGACTCCAGATCCTCGCAATCCGTGTCGAGCAGGAATTTGAGCGGCACTGGTCCAAGCGCGCTCGCGTTATTAATGAGGATGCTGATCGACCCAATCAACGCAGCCGCCTGTCCGGCCACCGGATAGATCACGCGCTTGTCCCCAATGTCAGCGGAAATGCCATATGCGATGCCGCCGCTTCGCCGGATCTCGTTCACGGCTTCCTCCAATGGTCCGTTCTGTCTTGCGACCAATGCGACCTTGACACCCGCCTCTGCTAATTCGATAGCGAGCGCCCGTCCAAGTCCCTGGCTCGCTCCTGTGATCAACGCAGACTTTCCCGCTAGTCTCATATGGCGTCCCTCCTTTGGTGCAGCATATAACCGGGTTGCCAAAAGAAGAGCCATCTTGATACCGTATTGGCAAAAAGTTAATACAATGAGCACGAACCATTCGATCGCTGCCTCTATCGCCCGCAACGTCAAACAATTGCGCGAAGCCAGAAATCTCAGCCAGGATCAATCAGCGCGATTGTCAGGCGTGCCACGCGCCACATGGGCGAATCTCGAGTCTGGAACCGCCAATCCCACGGTGTCGGTTCTCGCGAAGGTGGCTGCCGGCCTCCAGGTCTCTGTGGAGGAACTGCTGAGTCCGCCACGCGCCACCTTCAAGTTTTATCCGGTGTCAGCTTTGCAAAGCGCTCGTCGTGGCTCGGTCCAGGTTCGGAAGCTCTTGCCGGACTCAATCCAAAATATGGCGCTAGACCGGATGGAGCTGCCTCCCGGTAGCCGTATGACCGGCATTCCCCACCGCACTGGGACTCGCGAATACCTCACATGTGAGACGGGAGAAGTTGTCCTGACAGTCTCAGAAGAAACGCTGCGACTGGCCCCAGGCGATGTGGTGGTCTTCCGAGGCGATCAAAAACACTCGTATGCCAATCCTACCAGCCGGACAGCCGTGGCCTATAGCATCGTGGTTCTACGACCGATGTCCGATTAGTGACGACGTAAGACCACGAAATGTTCCTGGCATCCTTTTATCTCCACCCTTGATCGCCGCCGCGCGGTGGAAGCGGCGCTCTGGATGGACGTGCAGTCCGCACGAGCCAATCAATCTCGAGGGTGCAGCGAGAGAGGCCGGGTTCAGCTCGTTTCACTTCCTACGGGTCTTCGCACCGAAAGGGGGATGCTGTGCAGGTGGTTTTTACCGAGATCACCGCCAATTCATTTCACCGGATCTGGCGAGAATCGATGGATAGCGGCGAGACTTGGAAAGTACGCGTTGAATTCTTTCTGCAGCGCGACGGGCTCGTGGGCCTAACGGTGGCGCATCAATCGGGCGAGCCGCGAGAGTGTCCGGACTTGTCGCAGCCGCGTGCGGCGAAGCGCCGGCTGCATGCGCGGTTAGGCGGATGGATGGACCACATGAGCCCAGTGGACCCATTAGGGATACGGCTTTTCATGCGTCTCTAACATCCGGATGAAATGTTGAATGCGTTTCGCGCGAGTCTCGGCTTTCTTGGCCGTTTGAATTCTGAACAGAATCGCGTATCTGTTTCGGCTATTGAGCGTGGCAAAAAAGGCTTTCGCCTTCGCATCCTGATCCAATTCTGTCTGGAAATCTCTCGGAACTGTGGCGCCACTGGGCGAATCGTACGCCGTGTCCCATCGCCCATCTTGCTTGGCACTCTCAACCGCCTTGAGCCCGGCCGGGTTCATTTGGCCGCGCCTGATCAGCGCCAGGGCTTTCTCTCGATTGACCTTGGACCAGATGCTTTTTGTTCCGCGCGGTGTAAATTTCTGCAACCACGACGATTCGTCATGGCTTTACTTCTGGCCATCTATCCACCCGTGACACAGAGCTACTTCGAGCGTTTCGGCGTAGGACACCGACTTTATTCCGGATGCCTTTTTTGCGAGCCTTAGCCAGACGTCCGACGAGGTCGCATGGTTCTTTTTGATCTGCAAACAGCACTATAGGTATGCCGTCAAGGGTGGTTCGGGGAGATTTCATCTAGCTTCCATACCTTGTGGCGCGTGTGCCCATGGGCGTTCCTGTTAGGCTCGAATAACCAATGAGAGAAAAATACACGACGCCACCAGACTCAGGATACTCCTCACCGCATGCAGCGTTCCCCATTTCTGTAGCAGACGACGAGTGGCTTCCGACGAGCGATCCAGCCCTGGATCCATTAGTTGCCGGTTCGTGGGCATGATGGCGATCAACGTGAACGGGATCACGGCAAATATCACCATCGCCCCGACGAGCCACAGAACCCTGCCGTCCATCCACCAGGACATAAGCCCTGCGGCGGTGGCGACCAGCGCGAGACTCACCTGCATCGGCGCCGCCCGGCTGTAACTTGGTCCAAACACCGTCGCCGTCAATTCAGTCCCGCATTCCATGCGCGCGGGATGCTCGGCCACATTGATATAGATTGCGGCTCCTGTAAAAATTGTGGAGCTCAAGACAGCGATGAATTGGAGCATGTCTATCATCAGTACATAGGCTGGCGTTTTAGAATGTGAGGAGAGGGGGTCGGGAGTCTTTATTGCCCAATGAGCTGTCGAGAAAAGCTCCCGACCCCCTTTGTTTTGCATCTTCGGCACGTTCCAAGCGATAGCGTCTCAGATGTGATATTGCAAGACGTGACCCCTCTCATTTGCCTTACAAGCCGAAGATG
>JBOHOS010000008.1:0-7633 GCA_050731295.1 Nitrospiraceae bacterium
CTTATCACGATGCGGTGTATGAACGAGAACCGGCAGGTCGAATTCGCGTGCAAGCTCCAACTGAAGCTCAAAGTACCGGTCTTCGTCGGGTGTGATCTCGTCGTACCCAATTTCTCCCACAGCCACAACGGAATCCTTGTGAAGATAAGCCGGCAACAGGCCGATCACGTCCGGCGCGACGCGCGAATTGTTGGCTTCCTTGGGGTTGAGAGCCAGGGTGCAGAAGTGGCGGATCCCGAACTGACCGGCTCGGAACGGTTCCCAGCCAATGAGCGATCTGAAATAATCTTCGAACGTCCCGACATGGGTGCGAGGTTGACCGAGCCAAAATGACGGCTCGATCACCGCGACGATGCCGGCGTTGCGCATGGCCTCATAGTCGTCGGTGGTTCTCGATGTCATATGAATATGAGGATCGAAGAAGCGCATCATATCTTTCCACTACATCGATCGGGAGAATACCTTTTTTCTTCTTCCGGCAGTGGCGTCAACCGAGTGCATCCTGCCGGGCCGATTGCAATCATTTCATTTGCCAGCCTAATCGTTCGATATCCATCGGAACGCTGCGACCGGCTGCCAGACGCTCGGCTGCGTAGTCAGCGGCCATCCGTAGTAACTCTTCTGTGACTCGTCGCTCAAGCCCGAAAATGCGGTCCAAGCTCGTCCCGGTAAAGAGCGCTTTCAGGACCATCTGGTTGAAATATCTCTCCGGAAAATGACCTGCCGGATAGAAGTTTTCACAGGCAACGGCTTCAAAAATCGGTTGGACGTGGCTGCGGCAGGCATCCACGGCAATGGGCACAAAGCGTTCAGCTTCGGGCAGGAGCGGTAAGGTTCGCAACACCGCCCGGCGTTCGCGTGGGTCTCCATTATCGTAGCAGCGTTGTAGTTGCGACTGAAAGAGGAGGTCCGGCAGATGCGTAGCCGCAATCATCAGGAAGGCAGTACGACCTAGCTCGTCGAGCGTTTTACTCGGTTTCCACATGACGCCGAACCCATTCAGATCCACCATCTCTTTGTCGGTCAAGCGCACCGCCGTGCGCCCAAGCAACTGAGCCATTGTGCCAAAGCATTCGGTGAAGAGCGTTTCACTCCATTTCGTATGGAGATCGTGTTCCAATGCCTCAAGGTGATGTCTCACGGACGATGCGACACGATGACCGAGGCATTGAAACAGGAAATGTGAAAGAACAAGGGGATCTGTCATGGTAAGGCTTTGTCCTGGGATAAATCTTGTCCAGCTAGATTCGACCGGCAAGAAAGATGTCGTGTCCCAGCACCACCATTGTATTGCCCTAGTCACTGCTCGTGATGCGCCACAGGACGCCCGTGCTTATTCTCGATTTCGCCTCGACCTGATAGAACATCCAAGGCTTTGGCCACTGGCTTGAGCGATGAGTCTCGCCCTGCATTACCCAAATCTAGATTGGAAAAACCAGACATTCGAAGAGGGAATAGATGCCGAAGACGGCAACGAGGAAGCCCGCGCCCGCGGCGGCTAAAAGGTAGTTTTATGGAAGACGACACCGCCCAAGGGTCCACTATCTTCACCGCTCCTACCAGGCTTTGAAACTCCATCCGGCTACCTTTCGGAGAAGGGAATAATTAAACGACCCGGTCAGTAGAGAAACGACAAATCTTTATGTGCCTTGATCTGATTCATGCGTGATAATGGCACAGAAGGGAGTTGGCTCCCCGGGCAGGACTCGAACCTGCGACCAATCGGTTAACAGCCGATCGCTCTACCAACTGAGCTACCGGGGAACGATGTGTACTATGTGACTGCGAGAGGCTTCGGAACGGTAAAACGAAAGGATTGTAGCATAATCGCCGACGTGAGGAAGGCACTTTTTCAAATGAGGCTACACGCCGAAATCATCGGTCTCATCTTCGTCGGCAGACGCATCCGAGTCGCCTTGCGACAAGGCTGCAAAATGGCGGGCCCAGGAGAGATAGATATTCCCGCTATCGCGCATAGCGTCCGCCCCCTTCGCCAGCTTGCCGGCGAGTTCGGGATCTTTGCCTACTGCCGCGATATCTGCCGCACGACGCTCCAGCGCCTCGGGAAACTTTTTAAGTACGGTCGAAATTTCTAGTAGAAGTGCGCCAACGACATTGTCTTCACTTTGTTGCATCTGTGCCCTCTGCCACAATTTCTAGAATAAAAAACCCCACGGCGTCGGCGCCATGGGGTCGATCTGCTTATTGTGGCTGATCAGCCTTGATAAGCTTGTCCGAGTGCGGCCGATTCTCCCTTGTGCGACATCAAGCTGCCGTGGGAGCTGACGGCCTGCATCTCGATGGCTTGGTGCTTCGCGGCGTTACAGACGACGACACACAACTCACAGCCTTTGCACCGGTTGATGGTGACCTCGGCCACCATGCGTGTGACATTGAGATCCAGGCAATTGGCCTCTGGACAATACATGATGCAGAGACGACACCCTTTTTTTGCTACGCATTTCTCTTCGATGACTTGGGCAACATTATACATGCGTTCTGTGTCCCCGTTCGTTAGGCAGCCATCGCCGCCACTTGCAATTCAACGTTGTTCTTCTCGGCCCATTCTGCCCCAACTTCGTAGGCGGCTTTGACGGTCGCAAAATTCTTTTGCAGGAGCATTTCTTTCTTCGCGAATTTCTTCTTGATCGCCTCGTCTAACGTCGCGGTTCCACCGGAAGCCACAAACTTCTTTCCGAAGCGTTCCTGAAGAGCCAGGTCCAGTCCATTGAGCGACACGCACTTCGTAATCCCGGCCACCGAACCAATCATCGTCATGTTGGTGGATAGTTCCGTCCCTGCCACGTCAAGCGCCATCTGGGTCCCGTTGATGTAGAACACCGAGACATTCAAGTCTCCCAGGCGCTGGATATCTTCCTTGCCAAGCAGGGGGGAGTCTGAGTTGATGATGACGACCCCGCCTTCCTTAATCCCGGAATAAAACGGCATCGTGTAGCTTTTCCCCATCGTAATCACTTGAGGATGGTAGACTTCGATTACGTCGGGGAAAACAAGTTCGCCGCGATCGTAGATTCGCTCGACGCCGATTCGACAATAGCTTTCGGCCGGCGCCATGCGTTTTTCAGCGCCGAAGAACGGATTAGAAATCGCAAACCGTCCGTCTTTTGACGCTGCCATGGCCATCACATGTGCGCCCGTCACGGCGCCTTGACCGCCAAGTCCCGACATCCGAATATTGATTCGCTTCTTAATCATGCTCAACCCTCCGGCTTAGAAAAGCCATGCCGTGCTCTTAAGCTTCCTGCGGCGCCAACTGCTTTGCAGCCGCTTTCCTCTCCTTCTCTTTCGCAGCGATCTCAGCCAGCAATTGTTTGGCCGGTTCGCTGATGAACTCCTTGTACGCGAACCGTTCGGTCGGCTTTTCAGAGTCGCGCATCTCCTGAAGACCTTCCATGCTGTTCTTCCCGATCTCAAGGATGCACGGGGTATAGAGCTGAAGATAGGTCGGGCCGATCTCTCGCGCGACATGAACTGCGTTTTTGATCACCTTTTCAACCAATGACGGCTTGCTCACCGTGCAGTTGACGACATAGTGGCAGCCTGATTCACGAGCGATCTCCGGCAGCCGTACTTTGTCGAACATCTTCCCAACCGGCGCCATCTTGGCGACAAAGCCTTTTTGCATCAACCCGCTTTCCTGCCCACCGGTATTCGCGTAGAGTTCGTTATCGAAGCAGATGGTCGTAAACTTTTCTTGGCGGAACCAAGCCTGCAACGTCATGTCCAGGCCGATGTCGACCGTTGCGCCATCGCCGGCAAGCACGACCACATCCTTGATGCGACCGGGGAAACGAACCGTGAGAGCTCGTTTCAGACCCGAGGCGACGGCATTTTGATTGCCGAACAACGAGTGGATGTTATGAACAGCGACATGAGGGAATACCAAGCTTGTGCAGCCTGTCGAGCCAACCATGACGGTGTCCTCAGGATTCGGGAGCGACGCAAGGATATACCGAAACGCCATGGATTCCGGACACCCAGCACAGAGTGAATGTTCTTCAATCAATTCCTTGCTTGTCCCGATGTCCTTCCAGCCACGGGAATCGGTGCCGTATGTCGCCTTATTGACCAGGTCCTGGTACTCGGGCGGCATAATCTCGTAAAACTCCGGCGCGATTTTGATCCGCTCTTTACTCATGGATGCCTCCTGTCAGAGCCGCTGACTTTCGATACAATCATGTGGTGAATTTGCTGCTTTTCTCGTCGACCCCTCAACTGCCACGTCCCGCCAGGGCGGCAGAGCGCATGCCGAGCACATTCTTGATTTCCGACGCAATGATTTCGGGCGGCATCGTCATACCACCGCAGACATGCGGGCGATCGATGACACGGTCACTGTTTGGAATGCTCGCCTTAATCTCCCGTGCGAGCCACCCGGTCACGTTGAATTCAGGAACGATAATATATTTGGCGTTCTTCGTGGCTTCGCGTATTTCTTCGCCGGGCCATGGCCGCAACGTCTTGACTTTAACCATGCCGACGCGGATGCCTTCATCGGCGAGCAAGCGGATGGCCTCGCGCCCTTGAGAGACCGCGGTTCCGGAAGACACAATAATAATATCGGCGTCGGTGTTTTCAACCTCAATCAGGCCGTCGAGCCATGCGATGGCATGCTTGCGAGATCGTTCGATGGCGGCCCATACTTCTTGCTGCCAACTCGCGTGGGTCGCATAACTGATGTAATTGCTCTTCATCACAAAGGGATCGCGCATCATTCTTACCGGCGGACATTCCATGTCCATACAAGGAACAGGGGAACGATAGGGATCGTAAGGCGGCAAGCACATGTCCACGGGCGTCAGGTTCACCACGTCTTTGGTGTGGGTCACGAAGAAGCCATCACAGCAGAGCGCAAGAGGCAGATGCACGTCCGGCTCTTCCGAAACCATGTAGCCTTTGAGGATCCAATCGTAGAAGTCCTGCGCTGTCTCAGCATGCCAGACCAACATGCCGGTTTGAAGGAGATACGAAATCTCAAGGGTGTCCGGCTGGATAGAAAGCGGTGAATTGATGCCGCGGCAGGTCACGATACATTGGATCGGTAATCTCGCCCCGGCCCACATCGGAAAGTTTTCCATGGCGCGCATCGTGCCGGGGCCTGCCGTAGTCGTAAAAACTCGGGCACCCCCGAACGCCGCTCCAGCGCACTCCGACATGACGGCAAATTCGCTCTCGCCCCGGAAATAATCGCCGATGTATCCCTCCGCAAACAACTCGCCAATCAACGCCGCTGCTTCGCTTTGAGGGGTGATAGGGTAGGCGATCATCACATCGACGCTGGCCCGCCGGATGGCTTCTTTGATCACCTCGCTCCCCGTGAAGAACGACGGGGTACGAGGGGCCTCATTCATCATGAACCGCGTGTCGGTGAAAACCTGTCCCTTTTTATTTTTGGTTCCAATGATTGATTTGCTATCCATCGACCCAGCCTCCTTTTGAGCCAGCCGCCATCAACGGCCTACTCAAATATTTGAGGTTTAATTGGAACTGCCGCTCCTGGATACAACTTGCGAGACCTTCACGGTTCCCTTCAATTTTTTTACCCATTCAGCAAGCCGCATGATTTTCTCTACCGATGCATCGCGGAAAGAGAGCATGGCATCCTCATGCCCAGCTTGCGCACACATCGCCACGGTGTAGCAGGAAGTCCCGCCTCGAATAATCTTCAACGACAGATTGGCCTGATGGCAATGGACGCCCACAAACATGCAGCAATCAATCTTATTATGCCAAATAGTGAGATTCGGATGGTTGGGATTGATTTCAACTTCGGGATTGATTTTCGGATACTTAGGACGATAATCCGGCATGGGAATCAGCATCGCTTGCTGTTGAGGCGTCACACATTCCTTGATGGTTTCATAAAGGTGACGAATAGCCGTTGCTTTCTTTGCTGCCTTTTCGTTCCATGCCCATAAGACTAATGGACCTGGAAAGATGGTAGGGACTTTCGCCATCAAGAATTGACGTGCCGCTTCTTCCATTGCCTGCTCTTCAGGAACGATGACACCGTTAATGTGCCCTTCTCCGGGGTTAGGAAGACGAATGCCCATGGACGCGGCGGATGGCGGTAAAAAATGTTCAGGTCCAGGTAAAACTCGATACTGGCTCATTCGAATGGACTCCTCGAGCGTTTCCGACATGGTTGACAAAGGATGGTCACAAGATCAGTGTGAAACCTACTGTAAGCTGTATTCTGCATGACATGCAACCCGACAGAAGACCCATTTCCAAGAGATTATGGGCTATGACGTAAAAAGCCGCTTAGGCCTTTTGTCCCACGTAAGACAACCCACATTCTTTAATAGTCGCGCCGACTTCGAAGAACCTAGTATAGCGATTATTTTCTTTTCTTGTCAATGAAACAATTCCAGCCGTGTTTCGAGTTGGGGTTTGCGTGGATGCTCAAGGACTAATCAACAGGCAAGGCGTAAAGCAGGAGGCTACGGTGTACGTGTACAGGCCTCTTCCACCCCCAGGACACACGCCCGTTCAAAATCTTCGTTGGCGAGCTTTTCTTGTTTGAGATGACGGTAAATTTTCGCCCTCAACAAGAAAGCGTGGGCATTGGTTGGATCGACACCGACAACTTTCGTTAAATCCCGCACAGCGCGATCCGACTCGCCCAGTTGCTGGTAGGCCTGACTCCTCAACAAATAGGCTTCCTTTTGATGGGCGAGCCAACTCTGTGCCGATTCCCCCCGCAAGAGTTTCTCCAAGGTCGTCACGGCTTCACGCCAACGCCCCGCAGCAATATGTTTTCTGGCCACGGCAGTCTGAAGCGCAATCAGTCGTTGGCGAGCAAGGTCGAAAAGCGGGTCGATCTGAAGAATGCGCTCATAGCTGGCGGCGGCATCCTCTGCATGGCGTTTCCAGGTGGAGGTATCACCACGCCCCAGCAAAGCCCAAGTGCTTTGAGGATTCACGGCGAGAGCCCGGTCGAAGTCAGCGCCGGCCCGCTCCACGTAATTGATGACTTCCACCTGCTTTTCTTTCTTGGCATGAGCCAATGACGCGACCTTCAGGAAGGTTTGCCCTCGAATAATATAGGCGTCTAGATAGGAATCATCCGCGTCGATGGCTCGGCTGGCGAGTTCAATTTTATCAGGAAGATCGTGCACTTGAATGGCTGATCGTACCCACTGTCTGGCGCTGCGGTGATCTTTCAGGGCCTGAGCCGAGCCAGCTTGAATTCCGTTCCGTCCCTGTAGCTGCTTTCGGACCCGATCAAGCTGTGCCTTGATTTGGCGGTACTCCATATGGAGCTGGTGATGGTGATCGGCCAGTTGTTCATCGGATTTGAGGCGTCTAATCGCTTCGACCAGCCAGTCCAGATGAACGGTTGCTCGAATCTTCACATAGAACACGGGGCGCTCCGCCTCGAGGGAGCGATACTTTTCCAGTATGTCTGTTTCAGTGACCGCAGCCGCAATGGTTCGGATGCCGAGCGATTGCAGGCGTGACGTTGTTTCGCCTCTTGAGGTTTCCCTGTCTTCAAAAACCGTCTCTATATAAACGCCGCTCTGCTCCACGGCTTTTCGCTTGGCTCGTAATAGAACTTGTTCTTCTGCTGAAGCCAAGGTATCTGAATCGGCCATGGCATAGCTGGCAT
>JBOHOS010000009.1:0-5589 GCA_050731295.1 Nitrospiraceae bacterium
CCTCAGCATCATGTTTAGCCATCCAGCGTCCGGAGAGGAAGAAGGTGGCGGGGATCCGTTTTTCCTTCAGCAAATCGATCAGTGGCTGATCATATCCGCTTCCCTCTCGGACGGGACACAGGTCAAAGGTCAGCGCCATTCCCTTGCACGCCCGTGGACCGCTCTTGATGACCTCCGATTGACCAACGCCACCGGTCAGGAGCAGTGTGCACACCGTCGTCCAGGAGATCAGGAGTCGGAGCAACATTTTTCTCCTCGTATCCTAAATAATTTATGTTTTTGTAAATTTAATTGCCATAGCAATTTAAGAATGCTCAAAACGGCCATCCAACGCGGCCGCAGGCGAGCTACAACCAGAGGCGTAGCCATATCTCACCCGTCCAGCCCTGAGCCGATCGAGACCGGCTCTTTCCCCGGCTACGTTGAGGATTTTGGCGAGCCGAGAGCAAAGCTCGGGAAGGGGTGTGTCTTGGCACGCCTGGGGTCTTTTCGGCGTCCGGTTATCTACCTGCGCTGGGCGACGGAAAGATTTTGGGAGATCGCAATACGGACGAGATGCACCGCGAGCAGAAACCCGTAGACGACGCAGAAGAAATTGAAGGCGGCTCGATAGAAATCGGCCAGGACGAAGGGCAAACACAGTGCAAAGACCACGCTCGCGATCAGGGTGGCGATGGTCAGCCGTTGCCCGAAATCATGCGTCGGCTCCCGCTGAATCGGCTTCAGCGCCTGCGCGTAACGCTCCGCTCGCTCCAGGCTCGCTTCGCGCACCAATGTGTCGGAGGGCCCCCACTGCCGTAGAGCCGCCACGCCGCCGGCAATCACCAGCCACGGCGCGGCCCAGAAGGGCCAGTACTGCGCGCCGGCGTACACATCCGCAATCAGGAGAGCGAGAAAAATGGGCAGATACAGACAGGCGAGAATGACGGGAGCGGCCCAGGTATCGCGAAGCCGGTGCGTGCTTCCTCCTCTCCCGTGAATCAGCTCGCGCTCGAACAGAGGAAAGCCGTACTTCAAGACAGCCAGTGCAATGGCCACGCTGATGGTTTTGTCCGGAATATAGCGAAGCCAGTTCTCCGCCCAATTCAAGAAGGACCAGCCGATACGGTCGCCCAACGCGATGCCGAACCATCCTCCAAGTTGATCGCGCAATCCCGCTTGCGCGCCCGCAAACAGGCGCTCCAATCCACCCGTGACATCGGGATTGAGCGCCAACAGATTGGGCGTCGCCAGCGCCGCTTGTAAGATCGTTCCGGGTATGCTCATGACCCCCGCGCCGATCAATCCAAACGTGAACAGATACCAACCATGCGAGAGCGCAGACGCCCGCGTGGTTTTCAGATACTTTCGGAATCCGGCACGGCGGCTGAGGAAGCCCCAGAAGAATCCTCCCGCCATATTCACCAACGCCCACGGGAAAATAATCAGATCGGCGCCCGGCCCGGGGTAAAGGAGCCAGTTCACCAACGAATTGGACAAGAGCGCGACGAGCGCCCCCCACCAGGGGCCCAACAGCAGCGCGGCCAGCGCCGTGCCGGTCATGTCCAGATACAGAATGCTTTCGAGGCGGAGACTCAGGACCAGCCCGAGATAATTCAGCAGCAATCCAGCCCCGATGATGACGCTTAACTCATGCAACAAGAGATAGCTCGAGACGTTGATGACTTTCCAATTCGGATAGCGTTCCCGTATCGCACGGCCGGACGGCGCGGGATCAGCGCGCGGGGCATCTTCGCTCGACTTGTCGGCCTGCAGGCGCTCACGAATACCAAGCAGCTTTTCCGTAATCGATAACAGGGCGGCGACAAATCCGGCGATCGTACCGGCCAAGAGCAACGCGTCTCTATCCATGTCCGGACGCTCCTCACTCGGATTGGAGGGAGTTCAGTCAAAACAGCACCAGCAAGTCTACCTCCGACCCGCCAAGTGCGCCAGGAGAGAGAACGGATGGGGATTTCTCTATTTCGAGGGGGTACGCGCCTGCAGCCGGTGGACGATCGCGGCGCCGAACAGAAAGAGCGCTGCCGAGTAGTAGACCCACAGGAGAAACAGCACCACGACGATCAGCGACCCGTACATGCGGCTATACACGGTCAGATCTTGCACATACGAGCTGAATACATGCTTGGCGAACTCCCATAGCACGGCCAAGACCAGCCCGCCGACGATCGCATGGCGCCAGGGAGGAGTACGATGCGGCAGATACCGGTAGAGACAGGTCACCGCCATCAGCACGAGGATGAAGGGCAGCAAATACGACAGCAGCAATCCGTGCGCGGTGACGGCCACCACATCAATGCCGGCGATGCGCGGGGCGTGTTGAACCATCAAACCCAACACTTGGGTGACGACGTACGACAGGAGCAACAGCAACCCCACGAGGGCGAGCAAGACAATCGAGACCGCCATGGAGATGAGAGGATGCCGATGCAGCGGGACTTCGAACACGACGTTGACCGTGTAGTCGAGCTCGTAAAACACAAGCAAGCCGAACCAGACAAAGGTGAAGAACACGACCCATTGCATCACCTGTTCGCTGGCCAGCCGCCTGATCTCTTCTGCGAGCTGAACGCCCAACGTCGGAAGAAACCCTTCAAGGAAATTGAGCAGAAAATCGAATCCGATCCGCTCCTGGCTGACGACAAAACTGATGCCGTACAGCAGCAGAAAGATCAACGGGAAGAAGGACAGCAGGCTAAAGAAGGCCAGCGAAGCGGCGAGGCTTGTACACCCGTGGCGCCGAAAATCCGACGCAGCGCCCCACAACACTCGGAAGAAAGCGATCACCGGGCGGTGACCTTACTCATATCGGGGCATCCGGACCGTGGCGACTGGATTGAGACCGAATCCGATTTCATTGCGCGTTCTCGTAACCCGTGTCACGGCCGTCGAGCAAAGAGGAGCGGGACCCGACTCTCCTGAAGCGCGTGGGCGGAATCGCGCGTGCACCGGCAGCTAGAAATAGAGATGAATGCCTAGGCCGATCGATTCAATCTTTCCGACAAAGAACTGGCCGTTGGGAGAGTGCCCGTTGAAATATTCCGCCAGAAACTGAATATACCGATCGCCGATGTGGAAGTTTTCAAGTTGCACGCCGGCGCGGATGGACACATCCGTACTCCATTTGGTTTCTTCAAAACTCTGGAAGTCGGCGTAGGCCACCGGGCGCACCGTCCGGCTGAAGAACGTGCGCGGACTCTGAAATTCGACGCCGAATTGAGCGGTGCCCGGCTTAATCGTCTGGGGTTCGCGGCGAACGAGGTAGCCACCGCCGCCGTAGAGACGAAGGATGTTCCACATATCGTACGACAATTTGACGTCTACGCTCTCTAAACTGAGATTGATCCGATTGACCTGGTTCACGCTGCTCCGCAGCAGATACTCATCTCCTAGATGCGAGCTCAGGTGCGCCACGCGCACGAACGCCGAGAAATCGCCGGCGCGGTAGCTCGACAGCAATGCAATAAGATAGTCCGCATTGATCAAATCCTTGGAACGCGCGTCGATATCAAAGATGGCAAAGACGCCGCCTTGCACGCCGAGTTCCCATTGCCCTCCAAGCGGCGCCTTGTTGCGGTACAGCCCGAAGGTTTCTCCGAAGGTGGGTGCGAAGACATTCGTGAACTCGGGCGTGTCGATATATCGGCGATACGCGGCCGAGAAATGAGGCCAGCGCGGGTCGGCATGCAGCGGGGCAAAAAGCTGGCCTCTCGGAAGAAAGTGAGACGCCGGCGGCGGAATCTCCGTCCGGACGGCGCGTGGATCTGGAGAGGCTGAAGGTTGCTCGCTCGGCGCGCGTATCTCGACCCGCTTCACGTTGCGAATTCCCATCAGAGCAGCCGTGATGCGGTCTCGCCGGGCGCCGCGAAGGCCATCGGCCGTAACGGTAATCACACCATCACGGACCTCCACGGTCCCTTCGGACAATCCAAACTCCTGTCTCAGCACCGCCGTGGCATATCCCGCGAGATAGGAGTCCTCAGCCGGTGTGGCCGCAACCACGGCAGTCTCGAGGGCAACCAACAACACAAGCGTACCGATCAGCTTCAACGCGACAGTCATGACCTCCTAGCGAACCTTATCATGAACGCCTCTCACTCTGCTGAGAATCAGCCACACCGAGCTTCAAAAGTTTTGGATTAACCGGGGGCCGGTGAGTCTCGGGTAATGATCGGTTTTTATTTTATGATGGGGTCCCATTTCTTTAGCCTGCGGATCTGGGGCGGGTGGGTGTGAGAAGCCTTTTTCAGCATCCTGGCATCACTTCAGCGGCAGGACGGCGTGCGTGGTGATCGAGACAAGCAAATCGGGGAAGAGGCCGAGGAGGACGACGCCGGCCACTGCGCACGCGAGCACGAGGGTCATCGCGGGAGAGGCCGAAAAATGAGGCATGGCTTCGGTCGATGGCTGCGGCTCACGCATGTACATAACCATCACGATGCGAAGATAAAAATATGCTGAGATCGCGGAAAAGATCACCGCCACCACGGCGAGCCAGGTCAATCCCGCTTTGATCGCTCCCAGGAACAAGTAAAATTTGCCGATGAACCCGGCAGTCGGGGGAATCCCGGCAAGCGACACCATGAACACCAGCATGAGGAATGCCGGCACCGGCTGCCGCTTGGCCAGACCGGTGAAGTCGTCGATCTCATCCCCTTCCACGCCGCCCTTCCGGAGCATCGCCACGACCGCAAATGCTCCCAGAGTCATAAAGGAGTACACGGCGAGGTACAGCATCACGCTGGAGAGCCCTAGGGATCTCACGGCGGCATCAGCCTCCGCCTGTCCTGCCACCACCACACCGATCAAAGCATAGCCCGCATGCGCGATGCTCGAATAGGCCAGCATCCGTTTGACATTGGTCTGGACGATGGCCACGACATTTCCTAAGGCCAACGTCATGAGGCACACCAGGAAAAACAGAATATACCAGTTGGCCTTGAGCCCGCCCAATCCTTCGAAGAAAACACGGACGAACGCAGCAAAGCTGGCGGCCTTGGAGGCGACGGCCATGAACGCCGTGACCGAGGTGGGCGATCCTTCGTAGACATCCGGTGTCCACATGTGGAACGGCACGATCGCCATCTTGAAGCCGAAGCCGACGACCAGCAGCATCATCGCCACAGCAAGTCCTGGATCGTCCAGGCCGAGCGTGTTGATCGCCGCCGCGATCGCCGAAAGACGCGTGCTGCCGGTGAGCCCAAAGAGCAACGAAATGCCATAGAGCAGAAGCCCCGAGGAAAACGCGCCCAAGACAAAGTATTTCGCAGACGCTTCCAGCGAGCGCGCTTCGAACCGTTTGAATCCCGCGAGGACATAGAGCGACAGGGACATTAACTCCGTCCCCAGGTAGATCGTCAGCAGATCGGCGGCGGAGACCATGACCATCATTCCCGAGAGCGACAACAGAAGAAAGCCGTAATACTCCGCCAAATGAATCCGTTCTTCCTTCAAATACGGGAGCGAGAGCAGGATCGTGAGCCCGGTGACCAGATAGAGCAGGAGTTTCCAGAAACACGCGTAAGGATCGACGATGACGAGATCGCTGAACGCCGACAGCCGGGACTGCATCTGCGCGGAGGTCAGACC
>JBOHOS010000010.1:0-1990 GCA_050731295.1 Nitrospiraceae bacterium
CCCTCCATCTTGTCCAGTTTGGAATCCCAGACGGTCCCGGCTTGTGCATGCCGCCGCCCCTCATTGCGATGTCCCCCAGAGGCTCACGGAGGGTTCGGGATGCTGAGCGGACCAGACCAGCAACTCATAGTTAAGCGTGTACACGGCGCGCCACTGGTCCACGGTCAACCGCCCCGCTGATACTCCCCGCGTGCGGGCGAGCTTGAGGCCCCCCGGTGTATAGATGTCGAGTCGATACTGATTGGGATCGCTCCCGGCGTCCTCGTACGACAGAACGTAGAGGTACCCGGCGTATTCCAGGCTCATGTCCAGGTAGGTGAGCTGCTTGCCGGCATCCTCCGGCCACTGCTGCAGTGCGATCTCACTCGCGGTCCCGCCGAAGTACTTGACCGGCACGCCGTTCGTGTTGAACGCCTGGATGCGGTTGTTCACCTCCTCCAGCACGAGAAAGGTGTTGCCATCGCGCGTCAGGGCCATGGCCTTGGCGCCGTGCAGCCGGCCGACATAGGAGCCGGGCTTGCCGATCTGGGTGGCGAAAGCTGCATCCGCATCCGCCGCGTAGGGCTGATCCGGCAGGCGCAAGATCTCAACCATCTCCTGATCGGGACTCAGCGCCAGAACGAACTCCTCGCCGTGGGCGGCGATGCTTCCGATCTTCGGGTTGAGAATGGTCTTGTCGTCAAATGTCTTCGTTTGGCGTCCAGCTATAGCCATGCAATGGACCAGGCGGGTCGCTGGTGACGGGATACAGCGAGCGCGCCATGTGCAGCGGCTTCGTACGAGGCATTTCCGCATGACTCTACTTCTCCCGACCCGATCGTCACTGCTTTGGGAAATTTACGATATTCAGATTCAGGGGGAACCGATCCCGCTCTGGGATCACCTTCTTCAATCGCCCCTCTCCCCAATACCCCGTGAGCGTGGGCGACTCGTCGAATGCCTTCACGTCGATCTGCCCCGCCAGGTCGAAATTATCGATGAGATATGGCAGACCGTCCGACCCGAGTACCGAGGGACCGTTCATGAGGTGCAAATGCAAGTGAGGCGCCGACGTGTTGCCCGAGTTGCCCAGCTTGCCGAGCACCATGCCTTTCTTCACGTGCTGACCGAGATGTACAGTGACGGAATCCTTCTGCAAGTGCGCGTAGAACGCATAGAGCCCGTGGCCGATATCAATAATCACATGGTTGCCGTCCACGGTCTCCAGGGTTATCGAGGTGGGGTCGGGCAGCGTCCCCGGCTTTTGGTCGTGCAAGTGGTTAAGCGTCGCGACCACGGTCCCGTCCGCAACAGCAAGCACGTCGCCGCCGTAATCGACGTAGTCGTGCACGTCGGAAGGATCACCATGCACCAGTTCACCCTGGGCGTTGAGGCGCATGTAGTCGATGGCGAAGCGCTGAGCGTCGTGCAGGCCGCCGTTGACGCCCTGAAACGACCCGCGATGAACAATGCCGCTGTTGCAGCACCCGTTGGCAGCGACCCAGCCGTCTCCCACAAGCGGCGGTCCGAGCACGGGCAGCGGCGCACGGTCCAGGCTGATTCGTCCGACCGTGTAGTCGAGCGGCGTTGGAGTCGAAGTACCGGGATTCGCGGCGCCCAGAACGTAGAGGTGATGCGTGATGGCATGAGGTACCTCGTCGAGTTGCCGAAAGGCGAGCTCAATATAGAACAGGCGGCTGGTGTTTGGTTCGATAACGGCCGATTCGGCGGGCTGCGGCTGCAGCGTCCGCAGGCGGACGATGATATCCTGATCCATGTAGGACGCAAGGATATGGCTGGGCGCGTCGGCATCGAGAACGTCAATCCGCCGCAACGTCGCCGGCGCCACCTTGGTGTTGGTCACTTGCAGTTCGTAGACCACGTGGTAAAGACCATCGGTTCCGAGCACAGGCGAATGGCTCGTTCCCATTGGTGACACCGTGACCGGCGTGAATGCATCGGGCGGTAGAGAAGACGCAGATGAGCTTATGTTGTGGCACGGGGCGAGCGT
>JBOHOS010000011.1:0-2250 GCA_050731295.1 Nitrospiraceae bacterium
GTCCGGGAGCGACCCCCTCAATGTCGGACCGCTGTTCCTATCAATAGTTTCCGTAGTCGCGATTGGGACGCTGGGCATGAAGGGTCGCATCCTCTGGCGTGAACCCGAAGAGGCTCGGAAAGCCCGACGCAAGGGTATATAATGGTCGATTCACTGTATAATCCAACGCTACGCCGACAGGGTTCAAGATGAACCCCAGCCATCGCCATGGATTGTCATTCACCGGTGATGCCGTCACAGGGTCTGAATAAATGTAGGCGAGGCTATCGAGAGGCCATGCGCCCCCCACCTGTTGAGTCCCTTGAACATCTCGATGGCTCGCACATCCCGCCGTAAGCCAGACTACTATCAACATCATGCCCATCAGAAGTCGAAGCGTCGGCATCTCACACCTCACTTTCAACGTCTATGAACCCTCTCGAAATCTGTTGAAAGTCTACCCTCAAGGCCTTGATTTGTCCAACCGCAGCTGTGGGAGGCAGACGACAAATAAGAATGGGGAAAAGTGATGTAGTGGTGGGCGATACTGGTATCGAACCAGTGGCCTCTTCCGTGTGAAGGAAGCGCTCTTCCACTGAGCTAATCGCCCAGCCTTGATTATTCCAAGGTCAGTTGCTTTCCGGTCAACGGATAGTGCATGCGGCATTCCTCCTGTAATTTTTTATCATGCCCACCCCTACCATGTCGATACCTTGGGGCTCGTCCAGGACAGCGGATTTCCGCCAAGGGTCTTTCACGTGAATTCCGCAGGCGTCAAATCGACGAGCACCTGGGTCGCGATCAAGGCTAATACCCCAGTCCTTCCACACCGACTACTGTTGATCAATCCTATTTCTAGCGCTCGTGAACATAGTCTCTCCGCTCGGTTTCACTTCATTAAGTCGTCATAGCGAAGTCCGCCCGAAACGCTGCAGTCTAGGGGATCTTCACGCGTGCCGGCAGACGTTCTCTTGCAACATGAAACACGGACAGCGCTCATTATCTGGAGTGGGTTAAAGATGAATATAATCGTCGAAGCAGCGTATACTTACTACATGCTGCAGGATTACAGAGAAGCTTGAGAAGTCTAGCGCTCAATCAGCCGATTTCCTTTCTAGCAAAGTTCAAGACTTGATTGTTGCACCAAACCTGTTCTTAAGACAGAATCCTCCCCACTGCCAGCAGATACACTCTTCTCGTACGGTGAGGTCAAAGCACCAGTGCGGGGGAGCAGATCGTCCATGAACTTAAGCTTCCTAATATTTGCCGATTAACATCCCTCTTTCAGCAGGCGGATGATCGTACGAGGCTGCCGTAACTGTGTGACGCTTTGGCGAGTCCACCTCTTCCTCGAAGTCCACACGCACCGGGGCCCAAAGTCCTGGTTTATGTCGAAGAGAGAGCTGGTCGAAGACGAGCAGCTCTCTCTTCGTGGGGGAGGCAGCGCTGACTAACCGTTACGAAATCTTCCTCGGGCCGCCAAACCGACGAGCCCCGTGCCAAGCAATAGCAAGGTGGTTGGTTCAGGAACCGGGCTTCCGACGGAAAATTTGTCGATCCCATACCCGTCGGCATTGTCGTCCGCCAAGAAGTTTAGATTGGCAATACCATGAGGATCATCCACCGAGACATAAAAGACCCTTCCGTTTCTCAGGCTGCCGCCGAAGATATTATCGAAGTTCACCGATACCATATCTCCACTGACGCCTCTGATGTCCATCCGGGCACCTTGGTCATTCGGATCGGTGATGTAAAAACCCACGCTGGTATTTAGACCGCCCGGCACGGAAGTCCACTGCATATTCATCGAATCATTGCTGTCGAGCCAATTCGCTCCCGCGGTCGCGAAGCGGCCGCTAAACGGCGTTGTGCTCGAACTGAGCACTGAAAGCCCGGCGCATGTGGTCGGTTCGCAGGCCCCCCCATGTCCTGGAACAATCTGAGTAAACGTTCCGACAGAGGTTGCAAAAGATAATGGCTTGACCGAGGGGTTCGCCGCAGTAAAGCCTTCAAAGCTCTCCGTCACGACACTCGACAGACCCCCGAGAAAAGTCGTTTCTGCGGCACTAGCAGCAGTCAGTCCCTGACCGCTTACCGAGATCGTCAACGCGTGAGCAGCGTCAACGGAGATCGACAGCAGAATGGCGAGAGTGACGGTGAGAGTGAGTTGCTGTTTCCCTTTCATATCCACTTATCTCCTTTGCTCAGTTGTAATAATCCGTCACCGCTAGGCTCATGACGTGAACTCAAGGTACACCATGTCCTTTGGGC
>JBOHOS010000012.1:0-5612 GCA_050731295.1 Nitrospiraceae bacterium
GCCGCGGGCTGAAATCGAAGGCGAGATGGGCGATGCCCACATGGGACTCCAGGCGCGGCTGATGTCTCAGGCCTTGCGCAAGCTCACGGCGGCGATTTCGAAATCCCAGACCACGGTGATCTTCATCAATCAGATCCGGATGAAGCTCGGGGTCATGTTCGGGAATCCTGAGACCACCACCGGCGGGAATGCGCTGAAGTTCTACTCGTCCGTTCGGCTGGATATCCGACGGATCGAATCGATCAAGGAAGGGCAGGACGTGACAGGAAGCCGGGTTCGCGTGAAGGTCGTCAAGAACAAGATGGCCCCCCCCTTCAAACAAGCCGAATTCGACATCATGTTTGCCGAGGGCATCTCGAAGACCGGGGAGTTGGTGGATCTCGGCGTGGACAAGAAGGTGTTGGAGAAATCCGGCGCGTGGTACTCCTATAAAGGAGAACGATTAGGACAGGGAAGAGACGCTGTCCGGGACTTCTTCAAGACGAACGGCGCGATCGCGAAAGAAATCGAAAGCCGGTTGCGGGAGATCGCCGGTGTCTCCGGAGGGCCGGTCGAGAAGAGAATGGATCCCAAAGACGCGCGGCCGGAAGAGAAACGCGCCGACGAGAAGCGGCCGGCTCCGGACGGGTCGCGCCGGGACATGGCGCGAGGCGTGGTCAAATAACCCTCAGCAAGCGGGCCCGTCTATGCCTCCGCGCAAGCCGACTGCCCAGGACGGTCACGCCGGAGATCCTATTGAGCGCGAGGCCCTCCGCTATCTCGCCCGCCGGGATCGAACGGAAACGCAGGTCAAGACCTATCTGGATCGTCTCGGAGTCTCATCGACGCAAGCCCGGTCGCTGATCAGCCGGTTCCGGTCGCTGGGCTATCTCAACGACGAGGTCTACGCCGTGCGCTGGGCGCGCACGCGGTTGGAGCGGCGGCCCATGGGGCGGGAGCGATTGCAAGCGGAGCTGATCGGGCAGGGAATCGATCCCGCCATGACGGCGCGGACCTTGGACATGGTGTATGGTGAAATCACCGAACGGGACATCGCCCGAAAACTTTTGAAGGGAAGAGGGGCAAGCCCGGCCTTGTTGCGGCGACACGGGTTCAGCGAAGAGACCGTCGAGGCGTTCTTCGGGGCGGAAGAGGGTCCCTCATAGTTGAGTGGTCCCGCTGGACACAAGCCGATGGCTGAACGCTCATCGGTGAACGCGATTCGACCAGGAGCATCATGAAACGGACGGCACAGGATCTTCGTCAGGCATTCATTCGATATTTCGAGGAGCATGGCCATACCGCCGTGCCGAGCTCTCCGCTGATACCCCAAGCGGACCCGACCTTGCTGTTTACCAACGCGGGCATGAACCAATTCAAGGGGGTCTTTCTCGGAGAAGAGGCGCGTCCGTATTCCCGCGCCGCCACCGTGCAGAAGTGCCTGCGCGCCGGCGGCAAGCATAATGACTTGGAAAATGTCGGTTATACGGGACGCCATCATACGTTCTTCGAGATGCTGGGGAATTTCTCGTTCGGTGACTACTTCAAGCCGGATGCGATCCGCTTCGGGTGGGAGTTTTTAACGAAAGCGGTCGGCCTGCCCAAGGACAAGCTCTGGGTCACGGTGTACCGAGAGGATGATGAGGCGCACAGCGTGTGGGAACGCGGGATCGGGGTGCCGCCGGACCGCATTCTGCGCTGTGGTGAAAAGGATAATTTTTGGCAGATGGGCGATACCGGACCATGCGGGCCATGTTCCGAGATCCACTATGATCAAGGCCCCACGGTTCCCGGCGATGCGGTTCCGAACGGTGAGGGGGACCGCGTCCTTGAGATTTGGAACCTGGTGTTCATGCAATATGATCGCGATGCGAAGGGAACGCTCACCCCGCTCCCGAAACCCAGCATCGATACCGGAATGGGGCTGGAGCGGCTCGCGGCCGTGGTGCAGGGCGTCGTGAGCAATTACGACACGGATCTTTTCCTGCCGATCTTGGCGGCGATCGGCAAGCGAACGGGACACCGGTATCGAGACAATCCCGAAAACGATCGTTCCATGCGCGTAATCGCCGACCATCTGCGCGCCACGGTGTTCCTCATGTCGGATGGAATTCTGCCCTCCAACGAAGGCCGCGGATATGTCTTACGTCGCATCCTTCGGCGGGCGGCCAGACATGGCCGGCTGCTCGGGGCGGCCGAACCGTTCCTCCATGCATTGACCGGCGTGATCGTCGAACAGATGGGCGAGGCCTATCCGGAGTTGCGAACGACGGCGGCCACGATCGCGGAAGTGACGCACGGAGAGGAGGAACGTTTCATTGCCACACTCGATCAAGGCCTCCCGCTCCTCAACGACATGGTCGCGAAGGCGCGCGCGGCGCATCGGCCTGCGCTCGCCGGCGAGGAAGTATTCAAACTCTATGACACCTATGGATTCCCGCTCGACCTGATCGGGGAAGCCGCTAAGGAACAGGGCATGACGCTCGATGACTCCGGATTCCAGCGGGCGCTGGAAGAGCAGCGGGAGCGGGCGCGCAAGGCCACGGGATTTGAAGTCACCGCCGCGAAACCGGTGATTGCCGATGTGAGCAGCCGTCTTCGCGCTACGAGGTTTGTCGGCTACGAACACCTCGAATCGGAAGGGGTCGTGCAGGTGATCCTCAAAGGCGACCGGCTGGTCAAAGAGGCCAAGGAAGGCGATGCGGTCGAACTGGCGCTCGATGTCACGCCCTTTTATGCCGAAGGCGGAGGGCAGGTCGGCGACCAAGGTCTCATAACCGGGCCGGAGGCTCGGATTGAGATCCGGGAGACAACCAAGCCCGCGCCCGACCTGGTTCTGCACAAAGGGATCGTGCGCTCCGGGCGCGTGCGTGAAGGAGAACGCGTGCAGGCCACCGTGAATCGGACTCTGCGTCATGATGCCGCTCGGAATCATACCGCCACCCATTTGGTGCATGCCGCGTTGCGGGACATTTTGGGTCCGCATGTCAAACAGTATGGCTCTTTGGTCGCGCCGAATCGGCTGCGGTTCGACTTCGCGCACTTCAAGCCCCTGTCATCCCGAGACATTGATGAGGCCGAGGCGCTGGTGAACGAGCGCATCCGCCTCAACAACGCCGTGCAGACCGATGTGATGGACGTGCAGCAAGCGGTCGCGTCGGGAGCCCTGGCGTTCTTCGGCGATAAGTACGGTGATCGGGTTCGGGTGGTCATCATCGATTCCTTCAGCAAGGAACTGTGCGGGGGCACGCACTGCCGGCAGACCGGAGACATCGGCACCTTCCGGATTGTTTCGGAAACCGGCGTGGCGGCGGGCGTGCGACGGATGGAGGCTCTGACCGGTAGCGGCGCCCTGGCGCAGGTCAAGCAGTTGGAAACCGATATCCGGGAACTGTCGGATTTGCTCAAGGTGGGACCGGCGGACGTGGTCGCCAAGACGCGGAAACTGCTGGCGCAGCTGAAGGAGAAAGAACGGGAACTTGAGCAGGTCAAACTGAAATTGGCCAGCGGCGCGAAAGAAGACGCGCGGGTTCGGACCGTGCAAGGCATCACCGTTCATACGCAGCGGGTTGATGGGATGGACGTGGCGGCGTTGCGCGCGCTGTCCGATCAGGTCCGTGATAAACTGAAAAGCGGAGTCGTCGCGCTCGGCGCCGCCAATGAGGGCAAGGTGTCGCTGCTGGTGGTGGTGACCAAAGATTTGGTCGGAAAAGTCCGCGCAGGGGATTTGATCCGTGAGATGGCCGCCGAAGTGGGCGGGACCGGCGGAGGAAGGCCGGAAATGGCGCAGGCCGGCGGAAAGAATCCCGAGCGGTTGAATGCGGCGTTGGAAAAAGTGTTTGAATTGGTGGCGGGTACGGTCGCGAAATAGAGGAACCGTTATTCGTGACTCGCTACTCGTAAAAGAGTCACGATTGCCTCCCACAAATAGGGGTCACGAACACGTTATGGCTTCAGCGAAGAGAATTCTCGCATTGGATCCGGGGACGAAACGGATCGGGGTGGCGCTGAGCGATGAGATGGGATGGATCGCGCAGCCGCTGGAGACCTTTGAGCGCCGATCTCTGGATGCGGATGTGGCTCACATTCAGGCATTGGTGCAGCGACATGACGTGCGCGAAGTGGTGATGGGTCTGCCGCTCCGCCTGAATGGACGGGTGGGACCCGAGGCGGAACGTGTGCAACGCTTCATTGAAATCCTGGAACAGAAGCTCCACATCCCGATTGTCGCCTGGGATGAGCGGTTGACGTCAAAGGCGGCGGAGGACATGCTGATCGAAGCCAACGTCAGCCGGAAGAAGCGCAAAGGAGCGGTGGACCGGGTGGCGGCGGCGATCCTGCTTCAAAGTTATCTGGAAGCTCTCGCCGATGAACCGGCCACTGGACACGCGTTCATCGCTCCAGACCACGAAGGGGGAACCCGGGACGATTGATGATACGGCGACTGTTTCCGTGGATCGTCCTCATCGTGCTGGTACTTGGCGGCGTCACCGTGTCGGTCCTGGCCGCTTGGATGATGAGGCCTCTCGCGCCATCCTCGGGTTCTTCCACCCCTCCTGCCCCTCGGATGATCGAGATTCCGGACGGCGCCACCTTCCGTCAGGTGGCATCGTCGCTTGAAAAAGAACGCGTCATTGCGAGTCGATGGGGATTTCTGCTCTTAGGCCGGCTGACCTGGTCGGATCGCCGGATCATTCCGGGCGAATATGCGCTCCATGCCGGCATGCCGCCGCGCGACATCTTGTATAAGCTGCGCACGGGACAGGTGGTTCACCATCCCATTACGATTCCGGAAGGGTTTACGATCGCGCAGATCGCGGAGGTTTTGGAGCAGAAATCCGTCACGAATACGAAGGAATTTCTTCGCCTCGCGCACGATCGCGACTTCATCCTCACCGCGTTCAAGCTCGAACGGCCGAGCTTGGAAGGATATCTGTTTCCCGATACCTACCATGTGCCTCGCCACACCGCGGCCAAAGACCTGATCACGATGCTGGTGGAGAGTCTCTGGCGCGTCTTCACACCGGAATTCCGCGCCCGCGCGCAAGAAATCCACATGACCGTCCACGAGATCCTGACGTTGGCGTCCGTCATCGAGAAGGAAACCGGCGTCGATGAGGAGCGCCAGTTAGTCTCCTCCGTCTTCCATAATCGGCTCAAGCGCCGTATTCCCCTGCAAAGCGATCCGACCGTCATCTACGGCCTGAGTTTGTTCGATGGGAATCTGAAACGGCGCGATCTGGACAAGATCGGTCCGTACAACACGTACCGGGTCGCCGGGCTTCCTCCCGGCCCTATCGCGAATCCCGGCGTGCGGTCCATCCGAGCGGCCTTGTATCCCGCCCCGACCTCCTACCTGTATTTCGTGTCCCGCAACAACGGGACGCATGAATTCTCCACGACGCTGGTGGAACACAACCGTGCCGTTGAAAAATACCAGCGCCAACCCGTTCGCCGGATCTCATAACGAAGGGAGGATACGATGGGTCTTTCAGGCTTGCCGGCCGATCTCCCCGCGCGTATCGATCACACGATTCTGTGGCCCTAGGCGACGAAAGCGGAGGTGCTTCGCGTGTGCGCCGAGGCTCGCGAGTGCGGCTTTCGCGTGGTGTTTGTACCGCCCTGCTATGTGA
>JBOHOS010000013.1:0-5500 GCA_050731295.1 Nitrospiraceae bacterium
GTCCCCGGCACTCGCTGAATGAAAATAGACGTTGCGGGACCGACCATGAACGTCCGGGCGAATCGGAACGAAGTGATCCAGAAGTCCGGTAGCCTACCTCGACGTTCATCCAGGTCCCGACGTTCTCTCCTGGCCCCGTAGCTCAGTTGGCTAGAGCAGCGGTTTCCTAAACCGCGTGTGCGTCTTACCTATAGAGACACACCCGCCGACTCCGCATAGTTACGAAGGACGGAACCGGCAGCCTTTTTCGTATATTATCCTCCTGGACATATAAAGAGTGTCAAAAAAGTGCTTGAGAAAAATGCGGCGTATCCAAAGCAGTGAGGAGGAGGCGTCGGCAGTTTGGCCGACAGTTGAATTGCTGTGAGTTTCGAGGGCGTGCATGTGGACCTTTCAGGCGGCATCGTGTCGACGTGGCCAACTGAACAGATTTGAACCCGTGTTTGAGCATTGAGAACGAAAAGAGCAGTTTGGAAATCGTGCTCAATCTTGGGACGTTATCGAAGAAGTCCTTTAGTTGAATGGGGCCATTAAGCAATAGGGCTTAAGTCAAAGATGACCCTTGCCCCTCCGCCGACACTTTGGCGAGCCACCCTGAAAACGGAACACGTGTATCATCAGCCCTACCTCACACGAGACGCGGCCAGGCAGGATATTTTTGAGTGGATCGAAGTGTTCTATAATCGAATCCGTCGGCATTCGACACTTGGCTATCGTTCCCCTGCTGAGTTCGAAGCGAGGGGCGACGAGCTCTTAACCCTGCGTCCATGAAATCGGGGGAAGATCAAAGTTT
Source organism: Nitrospiraceae bacterium (assembly GCA_050731295.1). Lineage (GTDB taxonomy): Bacteria > Nitrospirota > Nitrospiria > Nitrospirales > Nitrospiraceae > JBOHOS01. Next base: position 794 of record JBOHOS010000013.1, read on the forward strand.
GTGAGCGACGGTCAAGGAACGGAGGGCTTGGTCAGATCATTATTCACCCTGTTATTGCCCGCGTTGACATCGATTCCCCCAGCAGGCGGCGGTTTGTCAAGATTGGTATATTGGAACGTACCGAAGGGCTGGATCTGCTCGTCGGCGGGCAATTGCTGGCGGTTCCAGCCCCCGCCGAGCGCGCGGATGAGCGCCACCGAGGTTCTCAGCAGTTCGGCCTTGATCTGCACCGAGTCGATGCGCGCTGTCAGCGTGGCGACCTGCGCATAAATGAGCTCAAGGCTGGAAGCCAGACCGCCCTGATAGAGCTCCGTGGTCAGGTCTTGCGTTTTGAACGTGGCCCCGACGGCGGCGTCTTGCCGGTTGGCCGCGAGGGTCAACCGGTTGGTCAGGCTCAAATTGTTCTCGACTTCGCGGAAGGCGTTGAGCACCGTCGACCGGTATCGGTCTTCCGTCTCGCGATAGGCCGACCAGGACTGCTGCAATTGGGCGCGGCGATACCCACCCTGGAAGACCGGCAGCGAAACGGCGGACCCGTAGGACCAGAAGCTATTGGCGAGCTTGAACAGATTGAAGGCGTCATCTTCGAACCCGCCTCCGAGCCGGAACGATACATTGGGATAAAAAGCAGCGCGTGCAATGCCGATGGCGCGGTTTGCCTGCGCCATCCGGCGCTCCATGCCGGCGATGTCGGGTCGACGCTCAAGCAAGGTGGACGGGATGGTCTGCGGAACCGTGAAAGTCGCCACGCGAAGGTTGTCGACCGGCTCGATCTTAAAACTGGCCGGCGCCATGTTGAGGAGGATGGCGATCGCTTGTTCCGTCACCTGGCGTTGGCCTTGAATCTGAGCTCTTCTGGTCTCAGTGCTGAACAGTAGGGATTCGACGCGGGCGACGTCGAGGGCCGACGCGATGTGGCCGATGAACTGGGCGTTGACAAGGTCCAGCGACTGCTTGTAGAGATCGATCGATTGCTTATAGATCGCATCCTGCGCGTCGAGGCCGCGCAGAGTGAAATAGTTCGCGGCGATTTCCGCCTGCAGGCTGAGGCGCGCGAGCCCATAGTCAGCGGCGCGCTCTTCGGCTCGGTAGAGCTCGACACGCATTGTATTACGAAGTGCCGACCAGAAATCGGGCTCCCAGGACGCGAGCCCCCCGCCCGATACGCTTGATTCTTCGAGCGGACTGTCGGGGGCGCGAAACAGACGATTGACGGACTGCCTATTGTCCGAGGCGTCGAACCCCAAGCCGACGCGAGGAATGTACCGTGACCGGGCCTGCATCATCACATCGCGGGCCTGGACGAACCGCTCGGCGGCGGCCTCCAGATCCGGATTGGCCGCCATGGCCTGTTCTTCAAGCTTGTTCAGGATCGAGTCGTTATAGAGCTTCCACCACTCCTGACGCAATTCGCCATCCGACGGCTTCGCCTCGACGAAGGGACTCGACCCACGCCATGAGGCGGGGACGACGAATTGAGCCGGCTCATAGGTGGGCGACAGATCGACGGCCGGGAACCTATTGCACGCCGGCAAGTTGAGCGCCAGCAGGACAATGCCGCATCGCCACGCACGAGCTCGAAAGATGCGCGACATTTCTGGTCTCGTTCGTAATCGCTCGCCCATCATTTATAAGCGACTGTCATTTTGAAGATAATTCCTTTGACGCAGGCGCTTCTGTACCGACGAGATCATAACCTGGCGCCGGCGTGACGATGCGCACCTTGTCGCCTTCGAGCAAGGCGGCGCTGGGGTTGTTCACGATGCGGTCGCTCGTGGAAATCCCCTCTGCCACTTCGACGGCGTTGTCGAGGAGTTGGCTCACGGTGATTGGTTGTAAGTGCACTCGGTCGTCCTCCGTCACCACGGCCACTTGTGTGCCGTGCTCCTGGAACACCAACGCGGTGGACGGAATCGTGTGTACTTGCCTATCGACCGGCGCCGTGAGCACGACCTTGGCGTAGGAACCAGGCCAAAGGGCTCTATCGTCGTTGTCGATGGTGAAGACGGTGATCGCGGTGCGCGTGCTCACATCGAATCCACGGGCGACGGTGAGGAATTTTGCCGTGAAATGACGATTGGGCAATTGCGGCACGGTCACGTCGGCCGTCATGCCCGGCTGGAAGAAGGGCCCGAACGACTCCGGCACGGAGACAAAGAGGCGCAGCATACTGACGTCGGCCACAGTAAAGAGATTGGTGACCATGCTGCGATTACTGATATTGCCTTCCTTATTGATGTAGTCGCCGACGTTGATGTTGCGCACGGTCACTACGCCGTCATAGGGCGCGACGATTGTTTTGAACCGAATCAACGCCTCGAAGTTCCTGACGTTCTGTTCCGCTGCCCTAACCTTCGCCAATTCGGCTTTCGCGTGGGCTTCCTGCACCGAGATCGACTGCTCGGAGACCGCATGGTTTTTGCGCAGCGCCACCCAGCGCTTCGCTGTGAGGTCGGCGAGGGCATATATGGCGCGCACCGACTCCAGATCCGCTTTGGCCTGTTCATATTGGGCGTCGAGGGCCGGCGCGTTGATTTCGGCGAGGATATCGCCTTTCTTCACCAGCGCGCCGTAGTCCTTGTACCACATCTTCACATAGCCCGAGACCTGCGCGTAGATCGGCGCCTGAAACCAAGCCTGAACATTACCGGGGAGTGTAATCGTCTCGGTCGGCGGCACCGGCTTTGGATAGATGACCGCCACGGTGGGGACGGCGTCTTCGAGCGTCTTCTCGCCCAGCAGAGCGGCGTCGCTTTTGCTCTCATAAATCCGATAGCCGATGTACAGCACACACAGGAGGATCGCTGAGATGACAACGAGTCTTCCACGCAGGATCTTACCCATTTTATGCATGGTCCTTCTGGCGAGCCGCTCGCCTGTTGTAGACCATCGCGTAGACGCAGGGCACGAAAAGCAGGGTGAAGACGGTGGCAACGAGCAAGCCGCCGATGACGGCGCGACCCAGCGGCGCATTCGTGGAATACCCTGTCGCCATGGGGACCATCCCGATGATCATGGCCGAGGCAGTCATGAGCACCGGACGGAAGCGGGTCGTTCCGGCTTCGATCGCGGCCCGCAGGGCGTCGGCGTGCTCTTCGAGCCGTTCGCGGGCGTAGGAGACGACGAGGATCGAATTCGCGGTTGCCGCGCCCATCGTCATGATGGCGCCCGTCAGCGCGGGCTCCGAAAGCCGCGTATGGGTCAGGAACAACGCCCACGCGATGCCCGCCAGCGCGCCGGGCAGGGCCGTAATGATGATGAAGGGATCCAGCCAGGATTGGAAGTTGACGACGATCAGCAGATAGACCAGCGCGATCGCGACGAGCAGTCCGAAGATCAGCTCGAAATAGGCGTCGTGCATCAGCGAGGCCTGGCCATGGATTTCGAGTGCCGCGGTCCGAGGCAACTCGTCCTCCATGCGCTTGGCAACCTGTTCGACATCCGCCAGCACGCCGCCGAGGTCGCGCCCTTCGGCGGATACATAGATGTTGAACAGCGGCATAATGTTCCCGTGCGTGATCACGCCCGGCGTTCCCTCCGCTGAAATGCTGGCCAAATTGCCGAGGAGCTGCACCTCTTGATCGTTCGAAGAATTGCTTGAGGACTCGACCGGGATGGTCTTGAGACTATTGACGCTGTTGATCTGCGGCTGCGGCGTATAGACATTGATCAGGTACGACATGCCGGTCCTGGGATCGAGCCAATAGATCTGGTCGACCTGTTGGCTCCCGGCGGTCGTCATGAGCAGATTGTCGGCTATGTCCTTCTCGGTCATGTTGACACCGAGTCCGAACGTGCGGTTGCCTTCGACCATGAGGGTCGGCGTGCGCATCGTCTGCTGGATCACCACGTCCGTGGCGCCGGGGATCTCGCGAAACTTGCCCACCAATTTGCGGGCGAACTCGTAGTTGGGGTACATGTCCGGGCCGTTGATTTGCACGTCGATCGGCGCAGGCGCGCCGAAGTTGAGAATTTTTGCGGTCAGATCGGACGGCTGGAACGTGAATTCGGTTCCCGGATAGCGCTCCCTCAAGCCCTTGCGGAGAATGCGGCGGTAGTCCCACACCGGCGACTTTTCATTCTTCAAGAGGATCGTCAGGTCACAATCCTGGGAGCCGATTGTCGGCGTCGGAATGAAGGCGAGGTTGTGCGGTCCGACCGGCAGACCACAATTACTGACAATGTTTTCGACCTGACCGGGCAGCAACTCCTCGATGCTGTTGGAGACAAGAGTGGCAATGCGTCCTGAAACCTCGATGCGCGTCCCGAGCGGCGCCCGCATATGCATCGTAATGATCCCCGACCTGATCTCGGGGAAGTAATCGCGCCCGAGGAAGTAGAAGAGGGACAGGGATCCCACCGCGATGGCCAGAGAGATTGTGACGAAGGCGCTGCGACGGGCGATCACCTGTTCGAGCAGCGCACCGTAGCGCTCGCGGAACTGATTGAAGCCGCGTTCGAACCCCTTCTGAAAGCGGACGAAGACGTTCCGCGATGGTTCCGCGCCGGGCTGCCCGTGCTGTTCATGCGGCTGCGTCGCGTGGTGTTCCTCAAGCATATATTTCGCCATGGTCGGCACCAGTGTGCGCGACAGGATGAAGGAGGCGAGCATCGCGATGATGACCGCCTCCGCCATGGGCTTGAACAGGTAGCCGGCGACGCCGCCGAGCTCGAAGAGCGGGAGCCAGACGATCGCGATGCACAGGG
>JBOHOS010000014.1:0-7277 GCA_050731295.1 Nitrospiraceae bacterium
GGCCACGCGGACACCGGACCGACCGGCGTCGTCGCCCAGTCGAAGGCGCGCATCCGCGCCCCCATTTCACCGCCCCCGGAGAGAACGTCATGGGACAGCGTGATGTCGGATTCGTTCGACCTGCCCACGGCTGGTGGTTCCTGCATCGACATGTCGCTTCAGTTCGGATTCATCATCCGCTCGGGGACACCGGCCCGATCGCTCTGGGGATTTCGATCTTCCCGGTAATCAGAGCGGGGAAGCCTGATCGACGGGAACCAGCTAAGCGAAGTTGAATCGATTTGTATATAGGCTTCTTGTTTACGTAGATATGCCTCTGAACCATGATTCGGAGCTGTCATTCTGGTTCACCCTCCCTTGCCCGATCCGTATCCGGACCTGATTCGAGGGGAATCACCGGGCTCGCGTCCTTGCGTTCAATTCGGCGTAACGACCTAATTGATAGTCACCGACTCGCGCGGCGTGATCGGAGTCGCAGCCTCCCCGTCCGAGCCGGCAGGGACATCGGTCGGCATGCGTTTCGAGGCGACCCGCCGCGACAGGGCGACATAGACCACCGGAACGATAAAAAGCGTGAGGACGGTCGAGAAGATCATGCCGCCGACGATGACAGACCCGATTTGATGACGCCCCGCCGCCCCCGCGCCCGTGGCGAGAACTAACGGGACTGCCCCGAGGATCGTCGCCGATGTGGTCATGAGGATCGGGCGAAATCGGAGCGCCGCAGCCTCGGCCACGGCCGATCCGGCCGCTCGCCTGCCGGACTGGAGGCGATTGGCGACGTCCACGATGAGGATCGCATTCTTGCTGGCCAGACCGACGAGCATGATCATGCCGATCTCGCTGTACACATTCAGCGTCCCGCCGAAGAGGCTCAATGTCATCAACGCGCCGGTAATGGCCGGAGGGATCGACAAGAGAATCGTGAACGGATGGAGAAAGCTTTCGAATTGCGCCGCCAAGACCAGATAGATGACCAGCAGCGCCAGCCCAAACGTCAGGTACAGTTCGCTGCTCGCTTCTTTGAACGCCTTCGATTCCCCGGCATACCCGATCGGCGTCCCCGCTGGAAGGATCGCGCGGGCCGTCGCCTCGAGGTCATCCAGCGCCTCGCCCAAGGTATAGCCGGGCGCCAGGCCCGCGGTGATGGTGGCGGACCGGGCCTTGTCGGCGTGATTGAGCCGGCTTTGCGTCACCGTTTCCTGGACGGCGACGAGGTTGCCGAGCTGCACCAGCTCGCCAAGATGGCCGCGGACGTAGAGCGCGTTGATATCGGACGGCTTGACACGGTCGCGGTCGTGAACTTTCACCATGACGGGGTACTCTTTTCCGTCGTGCATGAAACGGGTCACCATTCGGCCGCCCAGTAAGGTCTCGAGAGTCCGCCCGATGGTCGCCAACGAGACGCCGACATCGGCGGCCTTGTCGCGGTTGACGTGCACGTCTAATTCCGGCTTGCTCAGATAGAGATCGGTGGTCACGCCCGTGAGCCCGGGGTTCCCTTTGAGCGCCTCGACCAGCGTGTCCACCGATTTCCCCAATTCCTCGTATGAGGCGCCGCCGACAATAAACTGGACCGGCGTCTTCCCACTGCCGTACGCGAGCGAACGGGGCTGAACCACGGAGGCCTGGAGGCCGGGCATCTGCGCCAATTTCGTGCTCACCTCCGCGGCGATGTCCTGCTGCGATCGCTCGCGCTCCTGCCAATCCTTCAGCGTCACGCGGATCCCCGCCCGATTCACGAAGGTGGGGCGGTTTCCCGTTGCCACCCAGGTCAAATACGACTCGATTTCAGGAACGTGAGTCAGCGCCGCCTCGATGTCTCGGACGTAGTGGTCGGTGTACCGAATGGTGGAGCCCTCCGGCGCGGTCATGTCCACCAGGAAGGCGCCGCTGTCTTCCAGCGGCGCCAGTTCCGAATCGAGACCGGTAAAAAGAAAGACACCCAGCACGACGGATCCGACTCCCAGCACCATAACCGGCAAGCGCGAGGCGAGCGCCGACTCCAGCGTCCGCCGGTAGAGGTCCGCCGTGGCGCCGTACAGGCGCCGGCCCATGAGCGAGACCCGCGCCGGGCCTTTCAAGGCTGGCCTCCGCAGCATGTACGCGCTCATCATCGGCGTCAGCGTCAAGGCGATGAATCCGGAAATCAAGACCGATCCGGCGACCGCCAGGGCCAGCTCCGAAAAGAGCCGCGCGGTGGCGCCGCTGATAAAGACGATGGGGACAAAGACGACGACGAGCGCAATGGTCGTGGACACCACGGCAAAGCCGATTTCTCGGCTCCCGTCGAGGGCGGCGGCATACGGCGATTGGCCGAGCTCGACGCGGCGGTAGACATTTTCCAACATGACGATGGCATCGTCGACCACGAGCCCGATCGCCAGCACAAGGCCCAGCAGCGTGAGCACATTGAGAGAAAAGCCCGCCGCATACATGAGGGCAAACGTGCCGAGGACCGACGCCGGGATGGCGACGGTCGGGATGATCGTCGCCCGCACGTTTCCGAGAAACGCAAACATGACCAGAACGACCAGCAGGATGGAAATTCCCATCGTCAGGTAGACCTCATGGATGGACCGCTCGATGTATTCCGAGAGATCCGAGGCGATGCGAAGCGCCATCCCGTCCGGCAGCCCTTGTTGGATCTCCTGGAATTTGTCGTGGACGGCGCGCCCAACCGCCAGCGCGTTCGCTTTCGACCGCTTCACAACGCCGAGCCCGATGGTCGCCTTACCGTTGACGCGCAGCAGCTTCCGGTCGTCCGCAGCCCCGATCTCCGCATGCCCGACCTCTTGAAGCCGCACGGGATAACCGCCGTGTGAGGCGATGATGAGGCGGTCGAACTGCTCGGCCGTCTGCAACTCGCCCCGCGTTCTCACGCTGAACTCAAGACGCTCGCTTTCAATGCGGCCCGACGGGATGGCGACATTCTGACGCTGAAGCGCCTCCTCGACATCTTGAACCGTCAATTGACGCGAGGCCAGCCGGTCCGGGTCCAGCCAGATCCGCATCGCATAGTAGCGGCCGCCCCCGATCCAAACCGTGGAGACGCCGGGCAGCGCGGCGAGCCGATCCTTGATGTAGCGATCGGCGAAGTCGGTGATTTCCAGCTCGGTGTGCCGATCGCTGTACAAGGAGAGCCACATGATCGCCTCGGCATCCCCCCGCGCCTTCAAGATGATCGGCTCTTGGACGGTTTTTGGAAGAAAAGCGCGGACGTTGAAAACCCGGTCCCGGACGTCGCTCGCCGCCGCGTCCAGATCGCGCGCCAACTCGAATTCCATGGTAATCACCGAGACTTCTTCTTGGCTGATTGAGTTCAACGTCTTCAAGCCCTCGATGCCGCCAAGAGCCTCCTCCAATGCGGTCGTAATGTCGGTTTCGATCAGACGCGCGCCGGCGCCGGGATACACCGTCATCACGGAGATCACCGGCGACTCGATATCCGGATACTCCCTGACCTGCAATCGCATGAATGAAATGACGCCGAACAAGACCACCACCAGCGTCATGACGGTGGCAAGGACGGGACGGCGGATGGAAACTTCAGAAAGTTTCATGGAAGAATCTGGCGATTCGGTGATCTGGCGATTTGGTGATCGATTTGAGAATTTGGTGAATTGCGAAATAATCTGGCGATCTACTGAAGATTGGATGATTTAGTGATCTCGCGATTTTGTGATTGCTCCGGATCAAAAAGAAATCACCGGAGACCAGATCACAGACTCCTTGGTTTCTTCATCAATTCACCAGATCACCAAATCACCAGATCGTCAATTCTTCATCAATCACCAAATCATCAAATTATCTCGCGACGACCCTCGCTCCGTCGTTCAGCTTCTGTTGGCCCACGCGTACGACAATGTCGGTTTCCTGAAGGCCGTCGAGTACCTGCACGACCCCTTGCTCTCTCACGCCGAGAGTGACTTCCGTCCAACGGGCCGTGTCATCATGCACACGATACACGTATGTCTTATCCTGCCGACGAATCACCGCTTCTTCAGGCACCAGGAGGGCATGGTCGTTTCTGCCGAGAACCAGCTTGATGTTGACGAACAGACCGGGACGGAGTTTGCCGACTTCACCCTCCCAGTCCCTAGGCACGCCGAGACGCGCCTTTTTCCCGTGGCCCAGGCGCGCGGAGACGCGCCTTTCCACGGGGTTCGGAATGCTCGCGCGCACCCGGATCGCCCGGCTCACCGAATCGACCCGAGGATCGATGGCATAGACCTTTCCGGTAAACACGCGATCTGGATACGCGTCGGTGGCGATCTCGACTTGCTGCCCGACCGACAGACGGTTGAGGAACGTCTCGGGGACTTTGAAATCAATCTTTAGCATGGCAAGATCCTCCAGATTCACAATGTCCCGCCCCGGTTGAACGTACTCGCCCGGGGACACGCGCCGAATCCCCACCGTGCCGGCAAAAGGCGCGTGAATCTTGGTTTTCGCCAAGCGGGTCAGATAGACGGTATGATTCGCTTCGGCGGTATGGAGGTTGGAAATCGCCTGATCGATTTGCTGCTGTGACACAAAAGAATTATGGCTCCCAAGAAGCTGGGTCATGCGGTCCGACGTGAGGCGGGCGATCTTCAGTTGAGCGACCGCCTGCGCCAGATGCGCCCTAAGCTCGGCATCGTCCATTTCGATCAGCACCTTGCCTTTCTCCACGGTTTGACCTTCGGTAAACAGGACACGCGCCACGAGCCCGGCGATCTCCGGCCGAACCATCACCGATTCATTGGCTTCGAGCGTCCCGACCGCACGCGCTGAGGCCGTAACGGGACCGACGTGTACCGGCGCGACCTCGACCGGGATGCGCGAGGCAGCGAAAGAGTCCGGCGCATTCGGCAAGTCCGCGGTTTTGTTCCATGCTTGGGTGACCAAGACCACGGCCGCCATCACGCTCAGAATCCCCGACGTCACAAGCCATGTGACTGAAGGTCGCATAGCAGAGGTCAATTGCTCCAAAAGCAGATGGTTGAATCGTTTAGCAAATACGGGTCGCTAGTGTCCCTGAATATAGCGGCCCGTGTGGGCATCGGTCAAAGGGGGATGCGCCTGTCGTAAGAAATAGGCCCATGCATGACGGCCTCCCGCTCACGCAAATCCGAGGGAGGGACGTGCAGACCGGCGGGAAGGGAACCGGCGGCCTGAGGAAAGGGAGCTGCGAGCTGCGCCCGCTACGCACCGGCGATGGTCTACGACGCGAGCCGCTCCTTGAGCTTGGCTAGTTCTTTTTCCATGGCGATCATCTTGAGTTCTCGACCGATGACCGCTTCTTCAAAGCGCTCTAGTTCTTGAACCTTCTCGATCAATGACGATCGGGATTGCTCCAGATCCCGCACCGCCGCATCATAGGCGGTCATATCCCGCAACACGCCGATCGCGCCGACGATCCTGCCGTCCGGGTCGCGGAGCGCAGACGCGTTGAGCACCGTCGGGGTGATCTGTCCGACGGAATTGCGGGGATTCAGCCGCACATTTCGCACGATGCCCTGCTCCACCGCCTCGCGCAAGGCATCGGCGAATCGCCGCGTTTCCTCGGCAGAGAGAAAAACAGACAGGCTCTGTTCGACCACATCTTCGGCTCGCAGGCCGAGCAGCTCCGACACCGCATCATTGACTTGCAGAATCTTACCGCGGATGTCGGCCAAAAAGACGGGATCGGGCGCATGCTGGATCAAGCTCGCCGCCGCTTTGGTCCGCAACAGCTCCTTTCCCGCCCGCTCCAATTCTTCATTCTTGCGTTTGAGGTCCTCGGTCCGTTTGAACAGCTCGATGAAGACGTTGACTTTGGAATGGATGATTTCCGGCATGAGAGGCTTGAAGATATAATCCACGGCGCCGTGCGCATAGCCCTTGACCACATCCGCTTCCTCTTTGTTGTAACTGGTGACGAAAATGATCGGCACATCGCGCGTTCGCTCGCGACTTCGAATCAGCGCCGCCGTCTCATAGCCGTCCATGCCGAACATTTGCACGTCCAGCAGGACCACCGCGACATCCTGGTCCAACAAATACTTCAGCGCTTCTTCACCGGACGCGGCGGTCACGACCGTCCGATCGTCGGCGCTGAGGATGGCTTCTAGGGCCAGCAGGTTCTGGGAATTGTCGTCAACCGCCAGGATGGTCGGCTTCTTCGGTAATCCGTCGCTCTTCGCAGTCGAGGACCCTGCCGTCAATGGCTTCACTGATAGCATCTAGACCTCCGTCAACGTCGCCGTCTTGCGATACCAGCCGTTCCCGATTCCTTCGTAAAACTTGTCGTCATCTCGCTCCAAGGGATATTCCTTATCACCCAGTCCGAGGACCCCGAATCGGCACAAGCTGTACCGGAACAGATAGTGGACGCGCTCTCGCAGCCAGTCGTTGAACAGCGGCAGGATGTTCCGGCACACGATCATGTGAAATTCATGAAAACAGCCGTCGGTCGAGAGGCTGTGCTCGCTGACGGTCACCTGCTCCCGGAGGGACGGAAGCATCACGGCCCGATCGCCCTCGATCGTGTAGTAATCCGAGAGCAAGGCGGCGCCTCCCGCGCGGCGGTAGTTGGCCGCATAGGCGGCAATGCTGCCCAGCGGGAACCTGCCGTCCGCGACGGTCCGGAAGATCGACTCGCTGAGGTCCGTGGCGTAGATCCGCACCCGTTGGGACAGCCCCTCTTCTTGCAGCACGATCGCGAGCGCGAACACGTCTTCACCGGTGGAGCAGGCCGGAACCCAAATATCGAGAAAGGGATACGTTCGAAGCAGGGGGACGACGGTCGTTCGAAATGCGACAAAAAAAGCCGGATCGTCGAACATCGCGGGACTCTTGGGCGCCAGCGCGCGCAGAAGCCGCTCCAAGCACGCGTGATCGTGCAACACTCTCTCTTGTAACCCCGAAATAGTCTGAAGGCCCTCCGCTTCCACGCACTCCCAGATCCGTTGCCGGATCGGCGCGGCCGCATAGTCGCGAAAATCGAACCCAAAACAGTGATGCAGGCCGTCCAGCAAGAGGCGAATCTCGGTCTCTTCAACCAGCATGTCGGTGGCAACGCGCATGTCTCAAATGCTAAGTGTCAAATGCAAAAGGCAAAATTGTTTTTTTTAATTTTGCATTTTTCATTGCTTACCGGTACAGCCAAACTCTCAATAGCGACAGGAGCAACTCCGGATCGACCGGCTTGGAAATATAATCGGAGGCGCCGGCTTCGATGCACTTGGCCCGGTCCGTCTTCATCGCCTTGGCCGTGACGGCGATGATCGGCAGCGAGGCGAACTCCGGCATCT
>JBOHOS010000015.1:0-1484 GCA_050731295.1 Nitrospiraceae bacterium
CGGGTCCTTGCCGAGAAAATTGTCACCCTTCCAATTCTTCGACGGTCGGATCGGTCTGGGAACGAAGCCTCCACCACAGTTTGGACAGACATTGTGAGCTAGGCGGCAGAGCTTTGTTGCAATGCTCGCAGGTTGGCCTGAGTTCTAACATGGTGGGTCCTTTTATTATGGAGTGGGTCACGAACAGTCTGACGCGGCCAAGTCTACTGCAGGTTTTATGAATAAAACATGGTTACCCTCCTTAAAGGCAATCGCGCAATGGTGCGCCGGGCGTCGGAGCTGTGGGGCTGCCCGCGCCAGGCGGAGCGTAAATTCCATCTCTCGATAGAGGTGAAGGCTAAGACATAAGTTCACAACTGCACCACCAATTTGCCGTTCGCCTGATTCGATTCCATCAGCCGATGAGCTTCCTGAATGTCCTCGAAACGAAACACCTTTGCCGGCTTTGCCTTGTAAGTGCCGGTGGCGACCCGATCGACGATAGTCTGGAGCGGGACGTCCGACAACGGAAATCCCGGCTTGCCGAACATGAAACTGCCGAACAAGCTGAAGTGCACGCCGCTCGCCATTTGGAGCAATGGGTTGAAGGATGCGATAGGAGCGAGACCGCCCAGCCACCCGGCCAGGCAAACACGTCCGTTCCGTCGCACCATGGTGAGCGAATCCAAGATCGTGCTGTTGCCGACAAGCTCCAAGACGGCGTCGATGCCCTCCGGATGAAGTTCGCGGACGCGTCGCGAGAGGTCCGGGCCTTCCAGCTCCACGCGGGTCGCCCCTAAGCCTTCCAACATCGAAATACGATCGCGATTGCGGGTCGTGGCAATGACGCGCGCACCGGCGTGCGCGGCGATATTGAGTGCCGCCTGGCCAAGTGCGGATGTCGCTCCGCGTATGAGTAGCGTCTGTTCAGCAGCGAGTTCCAAATTGTCGTGTAGACAGGTCCAGGCTGTCGCATACGATTCCGGGATCACGGCCAGTTCAGTCCAAGACCGCGGGGACTCGATCGGCACGACATTGCTTGCGGGGACGCGGGTAAGTTCAGCATAGCTCCCGTTGATGGTCCGCCCCATACCGCCCATCAACGCAACCACCTTCTGGCCTGCAGCGAATTGACCATCGGGGTCGGCCTTGACCACGCCGACGCATTCGATCCCACTCACCTTCGTGGCCTCCGCCCATTCCCCCTTTCGCATATGGGTCTCAGCGTGATTCACCCCGAAAGCCTTGACTTCGATCACGACATGGCCCGACTTGGGCTCAGGGTCGGGAAGCTTCTGAATCACCAACTGCTCCGGTCCTCCGTACTGCTGAATCACGATCGCTTGCATAGCAAATCTCCTGGGTAATATGGTTTGAGCCTCTTGAGAAGTACGAGTGACAACGCGTCTGGCTTGACGTGGTCGCCGCCAACTGTTCTTGAAACATGCTGCGCCATTCTTGTGACAGCGCCCGGATGCGAAGCGCCTTTTCGAGCATCGCCACGT
>JBOHOS010000016.1:0-4140 GCA_050731295.1 Nitrospiraceae bacterium
CGAAGATCTCAACGTGAACCTCCAAGCGTATCAGCGGTTTATCATCAACTTTAACGATCCCTTCGCTATTCAGGATCCGGTCGCGCGGAACGTGGCGGTGCTGAGCGATACGTTCAACCAGCAACTGGATCGGGTGCAGGGTGGATTCACGGGCAGGATAAAGGCGACGTGGCTGAACAAAACCCTGGAAGGGGAACTGCTGGGTGTGCTGAACTTACCGCGCAGAGATTTTTTCTTGCGGCCATCCCTGGCATACGCTTTTACCGATATCTGGAAAGGATTCATCGGGTGGGACATCTTCAATGGGCAACGGGATTCCTTTTTCGGACGACTCCAGCCGACGACGGCGTTTTTCGTGGAAGTCCGCGCCTCATTTTGACAGACCGCTGAAAAAGGCCCTATTTCACCCGCCCACCCCACGCGCTATCTCACCCAGCCACCCCAAGCGCGCCGAGACGTGCCCCTTCCCGAGGGACACGTCCCTTCCCGTGCTTCGTTCTCGGCTTGGCAACATCCTCAACATACCCCACCTGGGAAAAGAGCCGGTCTCGGCCGGCTCGGGGTAAGGGCGGGTGAGATTAGGTACGCCTGCGGCCTCGCTGGACGGCCTTTTTCAGCGGTCTGTTTCCATTCTCGAAGGAAATAAATAACTGGTAGCCAATCACTGAAGCTTAGACCTGACGGCTTCACGTGGTATCATCCGGTCATGAAACCGGAACAGCTCCCTTCGACCGAATTGCGCGAAGGTTTTAAAGCCACGGCGATCGAAGCGGCGCAGATTGCAGGGCGGGTCCTCATTGAGCAGGCTCGCCTCGGCGTTCGTGTCGAACACAAGGACGCCGTGAACCTCGTCACGGATGCCGATCGCCGCGCCGAGCAGGCCATCGTGGACGTGATCGCGAAAACCTATCCCGCGCACCAGATGTTGGCCGAGGAACGAGGAATGGCGTCGGCCGGCGATTCGCCGTACCGGTGGGTGATCGATCCGCTGGATGGCACGACCAATTTCGCCCACGGCTTCCCTTCCTATTGCGTTTCCATTGCGCTGGAGTTCCACAGCCAGGGCATTCTCGGAGTGGTGTGGGATCCGACCCGGGAGGAATTGTTCGTCGCCGAGCGCGGGCAGGGCGCCATGCTCAATGGAGCGGCCCTACAGGTATCCCGCGTTCACACGCTCAATGCGGCGCTCCTAGTAACCGGGTTTGCATATGATATTCGCGAAAGCACCCACAACAATCTGGACTTCTTTGCGCGGTTTGCGCTGCGGGCACAGGGGCTGCGACGAACCGGTTCAGCCGCGCTGGATTTGTGTTATGTGGCCGCCGGGCGCTTCGATGGATTTTGGGAAATGAAGCTCCATCCGTGGGACACGGCCGCCGGGGCGCTGATGGTGGTGGAAGCGGGGGGGCGGATGACCGACTTCAAGGGCGAGGTGTTTTCTATTTACGGACCCGAGACGGTCGCCAGCAACGCCTTGATTCATCCCGAAATGATTGAGGTGCTCAACGACGGCCGGCCTCCCGCGCGCGCTCGCTAATCAAGCAGGCTGTCGTACTCCTCCTTTAAGATGCGGTAGCACTCGCAGGACGCCTTTTCCAGCCCCGGTCGATCACAAATCTTCACCTTCCCGCGGTTGTAACGGATCAATCCCGCTTTTTGAAGCTTTGCGGCGACGACGCTGACGCTTGGGCGGCGCACTCCCAACATCTCTCCCAGAAACTCTTGTGTCAGCGGAAGCTCGTCGGTCTTGCTCCGGTCGTGCATGGCGAGCAGCCAGCGGGCACACCGTTGTTCGACGGAATGGAGACTATTGCATCCCCCGGAGCGGGAGATTTGCATGAGCAGCGCATGCGTATACCGGTGAAGCAACGCATGAAAGGACCCGGTCTTTTCCAACTCGGCCATAAAGAGATCGGCTTGGATCCGGAACGCCTCCCCGGGAGCCTGCACAATCGCTTTGGTGAAGGCCTTCCCGATACCCAAGTAGACTCCGATCCCGACGAAGCCCTCATGACCCGTGGTCGCCACTTCAATGCTGAATCCATCCTCCATCGCGCTGACCAGTGAGACGACGGCAGAGACAGGGAAGTACACATATTTGATGGAGTCCCCCTGCTCATACAGCACTTGTTTGTCCACCAGCACGATGGGCTGGAGTTTTTGGATAATGTGTTTGCCATTGCCCGCTGAAAAGGCGGCCAATATCCGATTTTTGTCTGCGCTTCGAGGAGAATCTTTTCCACTCATCTGTTTCGACCGTGGGGAAGAACCTACGGGAATCATAGTAAAAAGTCTGTACGTTTCCAGACAGACCATGCCTTTCATACGGGATAACCCCGACTCCTACAGTGCACTACATCCACACCACTTCCGGCTATAGGAAGGAATAAAAGTCCGCCTCGGTCTTCCTGAACAAAGAGCCTAGTCGAATGGGAGGGAGGGATGTAGGGGTTTTGTCAGAAAGCGAACAGACACCTGTACGGGACCGGGCTAGAATCCCATCTCCCTAAGCCATTGAAGCTAAGCAAAGGATACCGCATGAGCCATTGGGTCGGAGAGGAATTTGAAAACAATTCTCAGCCGATGTGCGCCGTTGACCGCCAGACGTTGGTCTTCTTGTCGGTCAACGAGGCGGCCGTGCACCGTCTCGGCTTCTCAGCGGATGAGTTTTCTGCGATGACGCTGAAGGATATTCTCGGCTCCGAGGAGGCGATGGGTATTGTTCAAGCGTGCGTGAAGGCGCCTTCCACTAAACTCCCGCTTCGGATCGGTCCGTTCATGCTCCGGAAAAAAGACGGAACCGTGATGGCCTCGGAGATCCATTGCCAGTCAATTCCCTTGGACGGCAAAGATGCCATCTTTATGTTGGTCGCGAAGCCTCGCCTCAGAGGTCCACATAAGACGTCCGAGTCAAGTGTGTGACGCTTGTCTTTTCCGCGCGAGCAGTTCAGTTTCATCTCACCCAATCAGCGGTCGCGACCAGTTGGGCAAATGAGGTCAGGGGAATTCCATACCGTTGACGCAGGGCGGCGATATCGACGGCGTACCCGACATCTCTGAGCCAGCGGAACATCAGCGCCACATCATGGCCCAGCACTTCTTCCACCTTGTCATCCGGCATGGGCTCATGGCGAATCGGGCGGCCCATGGCGTCCGACAGGACCGCCGCCGCCTCGGGTATGGTCCGCTCATCTCCGGCCAAGTCAATGGCTTGGCCGAGGAAGTCTTCCGGACGCATGAAGGCGGCCGCGCCGAATTCCCCGATATCCCGCACGGCAATCATCTGCAGTCTTCTGTTTGTCGGGAGCGGCGCGGCAATCACTCCGGTGTCGGAAGGGCGAAAGAACGTACTGAAGTTCTCCATGAAGAACACCGGCCGGAGAATCGTGGCGGGCAAACCGATTCGCCGGATATGCTGCTCCACCTTCCATTTGGTGTCAAAGTGCGGAATGCCGGTATTCCGATCTGCGCTGCCGACCGACGTGTATACATAGTGCGCAACCCCCGCCTTCTTCGCGGCATCCGCCATCGACATACCTTGCCGAACTTCCGCATCCAGACCGGCTTCAAACGGTGTGGACATGGCGAAGACGCCCTGCATGCCGCGCAACGCCGCTTCCAAACTCGCCGGATCGGTTAGGTCTCCCCTGACCACTTCGGCGCCGGCATTGGTCAACTCCCCCGCCTTCTCGGGATGTCGCGTCAAGACGCGCACCTTCTGTCCCTGCCTCAGCAATCGATGGGCGACCGCGCCGCCCTGTCTGCCTGTCGCGCCGGTCACCAGGATCAGTTGGGGTTGATTCGCCATTGTGCCTCCTTGAGTTCGTGCTAGATGCGCTCATTGACGCCGGTGCTCTCAGACGGAATTCGCATCACTCAGTGCTGGTGGATCTTAGCGGTTCACGGCGGCCATCGAAGCGTCGGGGTAACGCGTGCCCGCAGCAACGCCCAGCGGGGCCATCGCATTGATGCGCGCGAGCTCGTCGGGCGTCAGCTCGATATCCAACGAAACAAGATTCTCTTCCAGATATCTCCGGCGCTTTGTGCCAGGGATCGGCACAACATCCTCTCCCTGCGCCAGCACCCAGGCCAAGGCCAGTTGCGAGGGACGACAGCCTTTCTGCGCCGCCAGCTCGTCGA
>JBOHOS010000017.1:0-6352 GCA_050731295.1 Nitrospiraceae bacterium
AAAAAAAACGACGAATACAACCGAGAGAACGAAAAGCTCCACATTCAAATTCAGTCGATGCAGGAGGAGCTTCGCCAACTGCATCACTCACGCTATCAACTCGAGCAGGCGTCCAAGCAGAATGAAAAGCTTGCGGCGACCCTTCAGGACGCCAAGGCGCAGATCCAAGCGTTGCGCGCGGAAGTGGAGAAGCTGACCGCCCCCCCTTCTACCTACGCGATTTTTTCTAGTCTCAATACCGATGCCACGGCGAATGTCTACGTCGCCGGTCGCAAGATGAAAGTGAATATCCATCCCTCGATCAAAGCCAAGGAACTGCGCAAGGGGCAGGAAGTCATCCTCAACGAGGCCTTCAACGTTATTGAAAGCCGGGGCTTCGACGGGCAGGGCGAGGTGGTCCGTTTGAAAGATACGTTGGAGGGCAAGCGCGCGCTGGTGACCTTACATTTCGATGAAGAGAAGGTGGCGGAACTAGCGGAACCGCTCGCCCAACAACGTCTCAGTGTGGGAGATCATCTGCTGTACGATCCCCGCTCCGGGTATGTCGTCGAGAAGCTGCCGAAGTCTGAGGCGGAGGAACTGGTCCTGGAAGAAGTGCCCGATGTGGATTATGAGCATATCGGCGGCCTCGACAAGGAGATTGAGCAAGTTCGCGACGCGGTCGAGTTGCCGTTCCTGCATCCGCAATTATTTGCCGAATATCAGTTGAGCCCGCCGAAAGGCGTCCTGCTGTACGGACCTCCCGGCTGCGGCAAGACCCTGATTGCCAAGGCGGTGGCCAATTCGATTGCCAAAAAGCTGGGGCATCTCACCGGGAAAGAGATGCGCAGCTTCTTCCTCCATGTGAAAGGCCCGGAACTCTTGAACAAGTATGTGGGCGAGTCCGAGCGCCAAGTCCGGGAAGTGTTCAAGAAAGCCAAGGAGCGGGCGGCCGACGGCTTCCCCGTGATCGTGTTTTTCGATGAAATGGACGCCCTGTTTCGAACGCGGGGGACGGGCATCTCCTCGGACGTCGAGTCCACGATCGTGCCGCAGTTTCTCTCCGAGATCGACGGCGTCGAGCGTCTGCGCAATGTCATCGTGATCGGAGCCAGCAATCGACAGGATCTGATCGACCCGGCGGTGCTGCGCGCGGGCCGGCTGGACGTGAAGATTAAGATTTCCCGGCCGGATATGAACGGCGCCCGAGAGATCTTTGCCAAGTATGTGACCTCCGATCTTCCGTTCACGGTTGAGGAAGTGGAGCGCCACGCCGGCGATCGCCGGGCCTTGGTCGATCGGCTGGTCGGGTTGACCGTCGATACGATGTATGCGGCCACCGAGGAGAATAAGTTTTTGGAGGTCACCTACGCGAACGGTGAAAAGGAAACACTTTATTTCAAAGATTTCGCGAGCGGGGCCTTGATTGAAGGGATCGTGGCACGCGCCAAAAAGTACGCCGTTAAACGCGCGATTGCCAATGAAGCGAAAGGCATCCGAGGCGAGGACTTCGTGCGAGCGATTCGTGAAGAATTCAAAGAACACGAGGATCTGCCGAATACGACGAATCCGGACGACTGGGCCAAGATCGCCGGCAAGAAAGGCGAGAAGATCGTTCATGTGCGGACGATCACTGCCGGATCGACCGAATCCCGGCAGATCGAAACCATCAGCACCGGTCATTATTTTTAATGTTACAAGGTAAGGTAGACGGCATTACGAGATCACAGGCTGCTCAAAAGGGCGTCCAGCAAGGCCGCAAGAAGCGAGAGCCCCGAGGCGTACAGTGTGAGTACGTTGAGGTATCTCAATAAACTTGCGACTATTCAGCAAAGCTGGATATAGGAGATGAATGCCGCTGGAGGACTTTTTCAGCGGCCTGAGTGGGGGAGGGGTGGTGATTTCACAACGTGTGCTCGGAACGGAAACAGAGTTCGGCATTGCGGCCCGCGATACGGAAGCCATGGACCCCGTTGCCAACTCCCTCCAGTTGATCGGCCACTATCCCTCCCTGCCGTCGCCGCACGCGATCTGGGATTACGAGAATGAAAACCCTCTGCTTGATATCCGCGGGTTTGAGGCGGAAGGCGAGCGCGAACGCCCGGGGCCGGATTACAACCGGCTCTTGAACAAGCTGCTCTCCAACGGGGGCCGCCTGTATGTCGATGGCGCGCATCCCGAGTATTCCACACCCGAATGCACCAATCCTCGCGAATTGGTGGCCTTCGAGCGAGCCGGAGACCGGATCGTGGCCGAATGTGTGAGGGTAATGAACCGGGCTCGAGGCGGGGAGAAGTTTTCTCTCTACAAGAACAATACGGACGGCAAGGGCAATAGCTACGGATACCACGAGAATTATTTGCTGAGCCGGTCCGTGCCCTTCGACCGGATCGTGCGCCTTCTGACGCCGTTCTTTGTGACCCGTCAGATCTACGCGGGGTCGGGAAAGGTCGGGACCGAAAACCAAACCAAGCCCGCCGACTATCAAATCTCTCAACGGGCCGATTTCTTCGAATGCCTGGTCGATCTGAACACGATGGTGAAACGTCCCATCATCAACACTCGTGATGAACCGCATGCCGACCCGGCCAGATACCGCCGATTCCATGTCATTGTCGGCGACGCCAATATGGCCGAGCTCTCCACCTACCTCAAGCTGGGCACCACCTCGGTTGTTCTGGACTTACTGGAAGCCGGCGTGGAGCTTCCGAACGTCGATCTGGAAGATCCGGTCCGGGTGATCAAGGATGTCTCACGCGACTTGGACGTCAAGAAAACGCTCAAGCTGGCCGACGGCAACATGACGTCCGCCATCGGCATTCAGCGGGTCTATCTGAAGGCCGCCATGGACTTCTTTGCCTGTCATGAGTTGAATCAAGTCACGAAGGACATTCTGGTGCGCTGGGAAGAGGTGCTCGATAAACTCGAGGAGGATCCGATGCTGCTGGTTCGCGACCTCGATTGGGTCGCGAAGCGGCATATGATCTGCTCGTATATGGAGCGAAAGGGATGTGGCTGGGACGACCCGCGAGTGTCTCTGCTGGACCTTCAATATCATGATGTTCGGCCGGAGAAGGGCTTGTACTACACCTTAGAACGAAGTAATTTGATCGAGCGATTACTGCAGGATTCGGACATCGCGAAGGCGGAGCACACCGCCCCTCCGGGTACCCGAGCCTATTTCCGAGGGAATTGTCTGAAGAAATTCGGACGCGAGATCTACGGAGCGAGTTGGACCTCCGTGTTATTCGACGTGGGCAACACCACGATTAAAAAGATCCCGCTAATGGATCCTCTGCGGGGCACCGAATCTCTAACGCGCGAGCTGTTGGAGGGAGCCGACTCGGCGGAGTCCTTGCTTGCCAAATTGACCGCCTGAACGTTACCCGCCACTGCCGGCCGCCGGCACCGAGACCTCATACGGCGTGCAGCATTGCCGGCTGAGCCAAGCCAAAGGAGATGCCTGTGTCGATCTTTTCAGTCTTCCCTGACGATGGCGGATCGAGCTTCTTCGACTATCTCGTGCGCCGGCGCCCCGATCTGATGCCGTCGGCACGCGAGTGGCTGGCCGGCTCGCCCGCACCCGGTGTGGACGAACGAAGACTTGCTCACGTGCCACCCCCTCCGCACGGCACCACGGTCTTGGCGATCAAATATGGCGGCGGGGTCGTCATTGCCGGCGATCGGCGCGCGACCGAGGGGTTTCAGATCGCCGGCCGTCAAATGGAAAAGGTCTTCAAAATCGACGCGCATTCGGCGATGGCTATCGCCGGAACGGCCGGACCCGCGATCGAGATGGCGAAACTCTTTCAGACGGAACTCGAGCATTATGAAAAACTGGAAGGCATTCAATTATCCACTGAGGGCAAGGCGAATAAACTGGGCCAGATGGTCAAAGCCAACCTGCCGATGGTGTTCCAAGGCCTGATCGTCATTCCCATTTTTGTCGGCTACGATCACCGGCGGACGGAGGGGCGTATTTTTAAGTACGATATTACGGGGGGCCGGTACGAAGAGTCGGAATATCATGCCATCGGCTCCGGCGGAAAAGATGCGCGTAACACGGTCCGCGAGCACTATCGCAAGCGCCTGTCGGAAGACGAATCGATCAAGCTCGCCTTGCTCGCACTGTACAACGCGGCGGAAGAGGATGTCGGCACCGGCGGGCCGGACTTGATTCGAGGCATTTATCCCACCGTGAAGGTCGTGAACGAAGCCGGCATTACGAACGTCGATGACGGCCGCATCAAGACGGTCTACGCCGGGCTGATCGAGACTCGAGGAAAGGAGGTCTGACCATGCCGCTGCCGTACTATGTCTCTCCTGAACAAATGATGCAGGATAAGGCGGAGTACGCCAAGAAGGGTATCGCCAAAGGCCGCTCGATCATCGCCATGGAATACGCGGACGGAGTTTTGCTCGTTGCGGACAATCCCAGCGCGTCTCTCTACAAGATTTCCGAGATCTATGACAATATCGCCTTCTCAGGCGCCGGCAAATACAGTGAGTTTGAAAACCTTCGGAAAGCCGGCATTCGCCATGCCGATCTGAAGGGCTTCATGTACAGCCGGGAGGACGTGACCTCCCGATCCCTGGCCAACGGCTATTCCCAAAGCCTTGGCACGATTTTTAGCCAGGAGCTGAAGCCACTTGAAGTGGAAATTCTCGTCGTGGAAGTCGGAGAGACAGGCCGTCCGAACGAAATGTATCGGATTTCGTTCGATGGCAGTATCTTCGACGAACGGGGATTCGCGGCGATCGGTGGGAGGGCGGATGCGCTCCAGGTCTACTTGAAGGAACGTTATAAGGCCGATACTCCGGCGCTGAAGGCGGCGCTGGCGCTCTGCGCGGACGCGCTGGAGAATGTCACCAACCAAAAGCTGCCATTGGAAGGCCTGGAAGTCGCCGCATTGGATCGCACGCGCGCCGGCCGGAAATTTCGCCGCATTTCCTCATCGGAATCCCGCCACATTCTCGGCTAGCCCTGTTGAACTCCTCGCACAACGGTCGTTTCATGCGAATGCGCGCCGCATCCGGTGGAGCCGTCTCCGCCGTCAGGTTGAAGAAAGACCGATGCCGGTGTATGCTGAAAGCGATTGATGTCATCTCTGTCGCGATCTATCTCCTGTCAAATGAAACACCGTATTTTCGGACTAGAGAACGAGTACGGGCTCATCTTTTCGCCGAACGGGCGCATCTACCTCCCGATGGAGAAGGTTCTCGGGTACATCTTCGAGGGCCTTATTCCCAACAGCTGGCCGTCCAACGCGTTTCTGGTGAACGGGGCGCGGTTCTACCAGGACACCGGCTGCCATCCCGAGTACTCCACGCCCGAATGCGACAATATTCTTGACCTCGTCGTCCACGACAAGGCCGGCGAGCGTTTGTTGGAGGCATGCTTGCCCGCCGCCGAAGAGCGGCTCAGGGAAGAGGGGCTGTCCGGAGAGATTTATATCTTTAAGAACAACACGGACTCGCTGGGAAACACGTACGGGTGTCATGAAAATTTTCTCATGCGCCGGGATGTGGATTTCTGGAAGGTGACCGAGCAGCTCATTCCGTTTTTTGTGACCCGGCAAATCTATTCCGGCGCCGGCAAGGTCTTGAAAGTGTCGGGCAAGCCGCAATTCTTCATTTCCCAACGCGCGCAGCACATCCACGAGAAAACGTCTTCCTCGACCACGTCTTCACGCAGCATCATCAATACTCGGGACGAGCCCCACGCCGACGCGGAGAAGTACCGCCGGCTTCACATCATTGTCGGCGATTCCAATATGTCCGAGTACGCCACGTACTTGAAGGTCGGGGTGGCGGCTCTGGTCCTGTCGATGATTGAAGACGGATTTACGTTGACGGGGATGGAGCTGGAAGATCCCGTCAAGGCGATCCGAGAAGTCTCGCGCGACCCGACGCTGAAGAAAAAGGTGAAGTTGGACGACGGGCGGCAATTATCGGCGATCGAGATCCAGCGGGCGTACCTGGACCGCGCCCACGATTATCTTTGCACCCAATCCCATGATCCGATTTTTGATGACGTGCTTGAAAAGTGGGCCGTCATCCTGGATCGTCTGGAAGAGGACCCCCTGCAATTGGTGCGAGAGGTCGATTGGGTCAGCAAGAAACTCCTCATCCAGTCGTTCGTCGAGAAGAAAGGCTGCGGCTGGGATGATGCGCGCGTGTTCTTAATGGATCTGCAGTACCACGATGTGAAACGCACCCGCGGCCTCTATTATCTGATGGAATCGCGGGACATGATCGAGCGAATCGTCGATGAGGAGGCCGTCCAGCGCGCCATGTCCGTTCCTCCGCAGACGACCAGAGCCAAAGTTCGCGGCGACTTCATCCGCTTTGCGCGCGCCAAAAATCGATCCTA
>JBOHOS010000018.1:0-5135 GCA_050731295.1 Nitrospiraceae bacterium
CGTCACATTCATGCGAGAGTGCCCGGCTACGCCGTCTTCATGACACAAGAACCGGAGAGCACGCCGCCGGCCTTGCTCCAAAATGTTCGACACAATAAGCTCGTCCATGAGCATATGACGTTTCTGACCGTTCTCACGGAACGTGTTCCGTATGTCCCGTGCGACCGGCAGGTCGACGTGATCAAGCTGGAGGATTCCGCGCACCGGGTGATCGTCCGCCATGGCTTTCTTGATATGCCTGATATTCCCGCGATTTTGCGGGAGTGCCATAAACGAGAGCTCGTCATTCCCATCCAAGAGACCACCTTTTTTCTGAGTCGCCTGGCGTTTCTGGCCACTCCGAAACCTGGCATGGCGCTCTGGCGGGAAAAACTCTTCGTATTTCTTGCCCGGAATTCGACCCGGGCGAGTTCTTTCTTCCGCATCCCGTCTGAGCAGGTCATTGAAATCGGCTTGATTATCGAGATCTGATCAAGAGGATTCCAGAGCGACTCGTGATGTGTGGCGGGCTGCGCGCGAACGGAATTAGGGGACGCGGTGGGGAGAGATTCTCTGGCCCTCGGCGATTCGTTTCAGCACGACCACCCAGAGGATCGTGACCAACAGTAGCTCCCCCACGGCGGCTTGCGGCAGGCGAGACGCAAAGAAATTGAATAAGGCATGGCACAGAACCGCGGCAAGAAAGCCTTTCAAAATGAGCGACCGGCCGGAGGCTCGATCCATGAATTTGGCTCGGCCGAGCGCGTACCCCCACATGCTGGAATAAAGGACATGGCTGGGAACGCTCATCAACGCGCGCAGGACAAAGACCGATATGACCACTCCGAATGGTGACAGAACCTCCAACGACTTGGCCGTGTCATGCGCGCTCAAATAGGCGGCCAACAGATAGAACACGTTCTCCATTGACGCAAAACCCAGAGCCACGGCAGCCGTATAGATAATCCCGTCGAGCGGTTCATCGAACTCAGGGCGCCGGTATGCGGCAAGTCGGACCCCACTATATTTGAGGGCTTCTTCAATCACCGGCGCGATCAGGATGGTCACAAGGAGAGATTCCGTGAACAGCAGTTCCAGGAAGGTGGCGGGAATTCCCAAGGCGATGCCGACAAAGAAGGTCTTGATGATGAGTTTTTTCGGCTCCGGCTCCAACTTGTCTTTCCGGTAAAAATACCAGAGCCAGAAGAGGCCGGGGGCAAATGCAGCGGCGAATACTGCGGCATAGTTCAACATCGTCTAACGCATCGGAAGGAATGGGCGGCATTCACGCATATCGAAAGGTCATTCTACAGACACGGTGACGAGACAGGAAGGCTTTCACGCAGCCGTGTTCCACCAGCTTGGGATAGATCCGGTATACGCGAGTGTCCAGAATGGTGAGCCTCGCGCTGACACGAGAGCGAGCGTTATTCCTACTTGGGGAACAGCGTTTATCCGATTTGCAAGTCCGGACGACGCTTCTAAGCTAATGGGGACAATGGCGGATTCAACCATTTCGTGGCGAGGGCATCCCTATGATTAGAGCACTCATTGCCGACGATCACGCGGTCGTTCTCAAAGGACTCAAACAGGTCCTTTCGGATACACCCGATATTGCGGTGGCGGCTGAAGCCAACACCGGACAGCAGGTGTTGGACATCGTCCGAACGAAGCCCGTGGACGTCGTGGTGCTGGACATTGCGATGCCGGACGGCAATGGTCTTGATGTCTTGCGCAGTCTCAAGCGTGAGCGCCCCTCATTGCCTGTCGTTGTGTTGAGCATGCATTCCGAGGAACAGTACGGTGTGCTGGTCTTAAAGGCTGGCGCCGCGGGATTTCTGACAAAAGAGTGCGCACCGGATCAATTGATCGCAGCGATCAGGAAGGTCATCGGCGGCGGCAAGTACATCAGCACGGCGTTGGCTGAGAAACTGGCGTTCGATTTGGAAAGCGATCCCAACGTTCCCTTGCATGAACGATTGTCCTCTCGGGAATACCAAGTGCTGGGTATGATTGCGATCGGCAAGACGGTGGGGGAAATCGCCCAAACGTTGGGGTTGAGCGCCAAAACAATCAGCACCTATCGCTCGCGCATACTTGAAAAGATGAAAATGCAGAAAAACGCGGAACTAACTCATTATGCAGTACGCCAGGGACTGGTCGATGCGATGAATTTCAAAGAACAAGCGCCCAAGCGAGCGATGCACTGATCCATAAACCCTCGTTATCTCAGTTCATTCGACGAATCTTGCGATCACGGCCACACTTCAGCCACGCATGAGAGAATCGTCAGGTCTTCTCAAGCAAGGTTAAAAGGGCTGGAAGCAGGTCGTGCGGTGGCAGGCGCATGACCTCGCCTGTCTTTCTGGTCTTCAGCTCGACCGTTCCCTGGTTGAGTCCTTTCTCGCCGATCACCACCTGATAGGGCGCGCCGATCAAGTCGGCATCATTGAATTTCACCCCCGCACGCTCGTCACGATCGTCCCAGAGCACATCAATGCTCCGTTCGGTGAGAGCGTCATACACGGATTGAGCGGCGTCGGCGACCTGCTTGGACTGACTGAGCGGCAGGAGATGCACATGAAACGGGGCGATCGGCGCCGGCCAGATGATGCCTTTTCCGTCATGATTCTGCTCGATCGCGGCCGCGGCTGTGCGGCTCACGCCGATCCCGTAGCATCCCATGATCGCTAGATTCTCCTGTCCTTGAGGGTCCAGAAAGGTTGCGCCCATGGCCTTGCTGTACTTGGTGCCGAGCATAAAGACATGGCCGACTTCGATGCCCCGCGCGACACGCAACGTTCCCTGTCCGCGAGGAGCCGGATCGCCGGCCTGCGCGTTCCGCAGGTCAACGAAGCGCTCCGCTGACACATCGCGGTCCCAATTGGCATCGACGTAGTGGGTATCGGCCTGATTGCCGCCGACGATAAAATTTGCGAGTATTTTCACCGTCTGATCCGCGAAAATGCGGACCTGGGTGAGCCCGATCGGCCCGGCAAATCCCGCCGGCGCGCCGGTGATCGCCTCGACCGTCTGCGCGTCGGCCAGTTGGAGTTCGTTCACCTCCAACAGCTTTTTCAGCTTGATCTCATTGACTTCATGGTCTCCACGGAGCAGCACTGCGACAGGCTCCTTGGGCGTCTTATAGATGAGCGTCTTGACGAGTCGCTGCGGAGTGGTCTTCAAAAACGCCGAGACCTCGTCGATAGTCCGGGCGCCCGGTGTGGGAACCTTGCGGAGCGGACGAGGCTCTTCGCGTGGAGGCTCCGCCGGAGGGCGCAATTCGGCGCGCTCGACATTCGCAGCATAGGCGCCGTCATCGGTGTAGACCACCATCTCCTCGCCGGTCTCGGCCAGCACCATGAACTCATGCGAGGAACTTCCCCCGATCAGTCCCGTATCGGCCTCTACGGCCCGGAACGTCAAGCCGCACCGAGTAAAGATCCGTTGATAGGCATCGTACATCTTCCGGTAGCTGAGCCTGGCACCCTCTTCATCCTTGTCGAAGCTATACGCATCCTTCATGATGAATTCACGCCCGCGCATAAGACCGAAACGAGGACGGATCTCATCGCGAAACTTGGTCTGGATCTGATAACAATTCAACGGAAACTGCCGATAGGACCGAACCTCTCGCCGAATGAGGTCGGTGATCACCTCTTCATGAGTCGGTCCTAAACAAAAATCTCGGTCATGGCGATCCTTGAAGCGGAACAATTCTTTCCCATAAAAGTCCCACCGGCCGGTCTCCCGCCATAACTCGGCCGGCGAGGCGATCGGCATCAGGACTTCCTGGGCGCCTGCCCGGTTCATCTCTTCCCGAACGATGGCTTCAATCTTCCGGATGACCCGCAGCCCGAGGGGAAGATAGGTGTAGACCCCGGCGGCGGTTTTCCGAATCATGCCCGCCCTGAGCATCAGGCGATGGCTGACGACTTCGGCCTCGCCCGGATCTTCCCGGAGTGTCGGAATCAGCATGTGTGACGTTCGCATAGCCCCCCGCTAAACGCTTTCTATTGTCTTTCCGCGGACCTGATGAAAATCAATCCTGAGGTCAGGATGACGCATTGACAAACTAGGATGTTCAAAAAGACATTCCAACGCGGCCGCAGGCGAAGTTTACACCGCAGGCGTACCTTTTCACCCGCCCCACCCCAAGCGCGCCAGGACGCGCTCCTTCCCGGGTGGGGTACGTTGAGGATGTTAACGAGCCGAGAACAAAGTTGGAGGTCTTTTTCAACATCCATCAGGAGGTTATGGAGATGGACGGAAGAGCGGCAAGATAATCCGGTCGATGTCGTTCCAGAAAGCAAAAACCATAATACCGACCAGCAGGAGCAGCCCGACCTGTTGTGCGATTTCACGCTGCCGTTCACGAAGCGGTTTACGCAAGATGGCTTCGATGCCGAAAAAGAGCAGATGTCCGCCGTCTAAGATGGGAATGGGAAGCAGATTCAGCACTCCCAGGTTGATGCTGAGTATGGCGATTAGAAAAACCACACTCGAGGCGCCTTGCGAAGCCGCTTCTCCCGAGATGCTGGCGATAGTCAATGGTCCACCGATATTGGATCTGGAAATTTCACCGACCACCATTTTATAGATACCGACTAGGGTCAGTTCCGTCCATCCCCATGTGGCCTCGAGACCGTGAAACACGGCCATGAACGGACCGGAGGATCGAATGACTGATCGCCCCGGTCCCGAAATGCCGATCTTGCCGATCTCGACCGGTTTCCCATCGACCACCGCCTTTTCGGCGGAAGGAGTGACGGTCAATGAGAGCGGTTGACCATCCCGGGTGACTTCGAAATGAAGAGGGCGGCCTGGACTTTCTTTGACGAACGTCGTCATCTGCCCCCAGGTACGGATGGGTTGGCCCTCGATGCTGAGGACTCGATCGCCGTCGCGGAAGCCGGCAGCCATCGCGGGAGAACCCGCCATAACCGCGGTAATGACGGGAGCGGTTTCCTCGATACCGATCGAATACGCGGTCTCATCCTTCTCATGACCCGGCATGGCGCCGGGTGTGACCACGAGTGTTCTGACCTGGCCCGCACGTCGCACGTCGATCGTCAATGGCTTCCCGTTGCTTTTGGCCACGAAGTCGGCCAGTTCGCTTCGAGTGGAGATCTCCTTATCATTGACCCGAATAATGC
>JBOHOS010000019.1:0-2089 GCA_050731295.1 Nitrospiraceae bacterium
AAAATGACCATGACCGCCAGATCACTGTCGGAGGTAAGTTTCAAGTCAGCTATGTCGTCCGGCGCCAATGCCACCTGGTAGTCCTGCTTGCACATCACCGGATCAGTGACCACAAACGCGAGTGTGCCCTCATCCAAAGACTGCAGCCACTTAAACGGGACATCGCGGTCGTGATCCAACAGGACATAGCGCGTCGAGGCTGGAAATCCGATGACGCCGGACGGAAAAGTCAGGATCGCCTGTTCGGGCGCATCGATCGTCCCGAATCGGCTGGTACTGATATTCATCATCGCCTCACATCTTAGAAGCTTTCAGTCTTGCCAATGCCTCTGCCGGAATACTGATAGTAGAGGCCGCGCGCTGATTCTCATCGACGATTCTCGCGTAGACCTCGTCACGATGGACAGACACGTCCAACGGAGCTTCGATTCCAAGCCGAACCTGCCCTCCTTGAATCTCTACGACCACCACCCGGATATGGGGACCAATGGTGATACCTTCACCGATTTTCCTCGTCAGGACCAGCACAGTTGCCCTCCTTGGCTCCCGGGTCCCGGGGTCATTGTTTGACTGCAAATCGCGTGATGCGACGGTGCCGGACTATTTGAGGAATTTCAGCAGGGAATTCTCAAACAGGCCATTCGCGCTTCGCGCCGTCGCTTCCAGCGCCAGTTGCTGGCCCGTCAACTCGGAGACGGCTTTGGCTAAGTCGGTATCTTCGTTCCGGGAGAGAGCGGTCTTGATCAAATCATTCACATCCTGCAAAGAGCGTTTGGTGCTCTCCAGTTGATTGGCCATAGCCCCGATAGTCCCCTGCGCACCCGCAATCTGGATGATGGACAGATCCACATCGCCGATTCCCGCCTCAATCCCGCTGCCGTTATTGCTCTCCAACGCGGCGAGCAGATTCTCGACGTTATCGAACACGTTGGTGGTCGCACCTGTAAAGATTTGATCGCCGGGGACGGTGACCTGAATCCGTTGATTATTCCCCACCTCCACCGATTGAGTCTCCCCATTACCCTGATACTGCACATCATCGCCCGAGCCCAGCACGAACGGGGCCACATCGGTTTTGGTTCCAGCGAATAACGAGGAACCATTCACTTCCGTATTGGCAAGGTGCACGAGTTGCCGATGCAGTTGCCGGACTTCTTTCGCGATGAGCCCCCGATCCGCGGCCGTCGCCGTATCGCTGCGCGCGCGGACCGCAAGTTCCTTGATCCGGCTGAGCAGGTTGCTGACGGTTCCAAGCGTGTTGTCGGCCCCGTCCAGACGTGTCGTCGCGAATTCGATATTCCGAATCCGTTGTTCGGCGCGCGCGAGATCGGATTTACCCGAGATGATCTGGCCGAACGTGCTCGGATCATCGGATGGCTTTGAGACCCGCTTCTGAGAGGTAATCTGTTGCTGCGCGTCAAAGATTCGACGGCTAATCTGTTGGAACCTTCCTTGGAGAAGCCCGAAGAGCTGTTGATCGGCGACCCTCATACTTCACCTCTCACCGGAGTCCTTCTCATTATCGCTTCAGATTCAAAATCGTTTGCAATAACTCGTCGCTCATCACGATCAGTCGAGACGCCGCTTCAAACGCGCGTTGGTACTTAATCATATTCACCAGTTCTTCGTCGAGCGAAACGCCCGATACTTCGGCCCAGCGATTCTGGAGCTGCTCTTGAATGAGTTCTTCTGCCTGCATATTCTGCTCAGCAGCCTTGGCAGCGCTTCCAATATCGGATGCCGTCGTCCGATAAAAGCCATTGAACGTATCCCCAAGGGGTCCCACCACCTTACTTTGCAAATCGACCAAGGCCAGCGCATTGGTATTATTTCCCGGCACCCCCCCGGCGGTATCCGAGGCGGCCATCTGTCCCGCATCTGTGAGCGCCACTGAAAGCGTCGCGGCCGTCAAACCGAATGCTGAGAAGAAGTCCAACCCGGTCGATCCATCAAGTCCAAACCCAAGACGATGTTGCTGATTCACCTCGGTGACCAAGCCGGCAGCCAGGGTATCGAGCGAACCCTGCAACTGGGGGATGACCTGGTCACGAACATCCAGCAGGCCACGAAGCTGTCCGCTGGAAATGAC
>JBOHOS010000020.1:0-2527 GCA_050731295.1 Nitrospiraceae bacterium
GTCCACGGTCTTTCCTCACAGACGTGTTATGTGTCTGGGCCTCTTGCCGTACCAGACTGTGTATGATAGGCACGAGGAGAAGCGTCATCATCGTCGATACAAGCAACCCACCGATGACGGCGCGCGCCAGTGGCACATTGCTCTCGCTCCCTTCGCCGAAGCCGATCGCAATGGGCAGGAGCCCGAGGATGGTCGCCAGGGCCGTCATGAGAATCGGCCGCATCCGGACACGCCCCGCATGGACGACGGCCTCCCTGACCGGCATTCCTTCCCTGATCTGACGGTTCGCAAATTCGACCAGCAGGACGCCGTTGGCGACGACGATCCCGATCATCATCAACGTTCCGATGAACGACTGCACGTTGATCGTCGTTCCGGTCACAAAGAGCATAGCCAAGACTCCCATGAAGCCGAGCGGCACCGCACAGAGGATAATGAGGGGATCGCGATAAGATCGAAACAATCCCACCATCACGAGGTAGATCAGGACCGTCGCCATCGGCAAGGTCAATGCGAATCCTTTGAACGTTGCCTGCATCGCGGCCAACTCGCCCCGCATCGTGACCTTGATATCCTTTGGGGGCTGGAAGGCGGCCAGGCGTTGCTGAATGGCGTCTGAGACAGATCCCAGGTCAGCCCCCGCAATGTTTACAATAATGTCCATTGTTCGCTGAAGTGCGTAATGATACACCTCATCCGGACCGATCTGTCGCGTCATTTCCACAATATCCTTGAACAGGATGGGTGGCCCTTTCCGCTGATCCTGACCTCCGACATAGCCTCCGGTGGGCATGATGGGAGTCCCTGAATAGACCGTATTGCCCAGGCTGAGCTCGGCTCCATGCTGGCCCCGACCGTTTAAACTCATAGCCGGGGGGGCGGCCTGTCTTGCTCCAACCAGGGGAGTATTGAGAAAATCGTCCAGGTCCTTGATGTCTTGCTCAGCGTACTGGGCCACGACAAAATAGGCGTTGTTCGACTTGGGATCAATCCAGTACCCGGGTCCCAGATTCTGATTGGAACTCAATGCCGTCACCACATTCGTCATGACCTCTTGCTGCGACATGCCAAGGTAGGCGGCTTTTGTACGATCCACCTTCATCATAAACTCGGGATAGTCCATGCTTTGATTGAGCCGCACATCGCCGATCCCCGGCACGGCCGCCACTAAGTCCCGCACCTTTGAAGCGGTCTCGTTGACTTGCTCCAGCTTCGGCCCGCTGACCTGAATGTCGATGGGCGCAGGCAATCCAAAATTCAAGACATCGCTGACGATCCCGCCGGTCTGGAAAAAGAATGATAAGCCCGGAAAGTCCCGCTTGAGCTCCTGCCGCAGACGTCCGAGATACTCCCAGGTGCTGGCCCGATGCCCGCTCTTCAGGTTGACCAGGAAGAAAGCCGTGTGGGGCCCACTATTGGGTGTGAACATCACCATCCAGCCGTGAGGCAGCCCTACATTGGAGACGATCTGTTCCAAATCCGAAGGAGGGATGACCTTCTTGATCAGACCTTCAACCTTTTGCACCACCGCCTCGGTACGCTCAATGCGACTCCCCTCGGGGATTTTCATATGCAAGGTAAACTGACCTGCGTCCACCTTTGGGAAGAATTCAGTGCCTAAAAGAGGAAAGAGAAACAGGGACCCGATAAAGAGGACCGTAATAGTCAGGATCGCCATCGCCCGGTGCGCCAGTCCCAAGCGGAGAATATGTTCATAGCGGTCCACCATCCGGTTGAACAGCCGATCGAACAGGCGGGGTCGATGAGGTGTTTCCCCCTCCAACGCTCCGGAATGAGCCTTAAAGAGAGCTGCCATCGCCACAGGAGCCACGGTCATGGAAGCGATATACGACGCCACCATGGCAAAGACGACCGCCATCGCCAAGGGGACAAACAAAAATTTAATGATGCCGGTAAAGAACATGATCGGCAGGTAGACAATCAGAATGCTGATCGTGGCTACCAGCATCGGCATCGCCACTTCGCGCGTGCCCTCTTCTGAAGCCTGGCTCGGCGACTTGCCCATGCCAAGGTGCCGGTGCACGTTTTCCAATACCACGATGTTGTTATCCAATAACGTCCCGATCACGAGCGCTAATCCGCCTAACGTCATGATGTTGATCGATTGGCCCATAAGATAAAGCCCAGAAAAGGCCGCCAGAACGGAGAGAGGGATAGCCAAGGCGACTACGATGGTGGATCGGAAGCTCCCCAGAAAGACAAAGATCATGATCGCGGCTAGTCCCGCCCCCATTAGCCCTTCATGCTGCAGGTTGGTGACTGCCTGACGGATGTACAGCGACTGGTCGAAAATGAACTTGACCTCTACCCCCGCTGGAAGGCCGGTCAGTTTAGGCAGCAATGCCTTGACTCCGTCCACCACCGCTATGGTGTTGGCCCCGGCCTGCTTCATCACGGGAATGTAGACCGATCGATGGCCCTCAATCCGGACCACATTGGTCTGCACCATGGTGGAGTCGACAACCTGTGCAACATCCTTCACGAAGATAGGGGCGCCCGCTACGAC
>JBOHOS010000021.1:0-1204 GCA_050731295.1 Nitrospiraceae bacterium
GAAAAGAAGGACCCGGTTTGGTGTCATATTTCATGACGGGGGTTTTGGAACTGGATGCGCGATTGGCCGCATTGAGGTAAGCAACCGAACTGAAGAGGAACACTCCTGTCAATGCCACGATTCCCAGTATGGTCTTCATCTGCGGCTCCTTCCGAGGTAAGGTGCGTTTCTGTCAGAATCATTTCGCAGTGGTGCAGGATCAGCAAAGCCCTTGCCCGATCGGTGTCTCACGATGGATGTGTAATAAACTTACGGCCTTAGTGGATTCTAAGTAAGGTTCGGACAGTCTTCGGAAGAGGAAGGGTTAAAAAACGTCATCGATGCGCGCAATTCTGCACATCATGCAAGCCGTCGTTCTCATCACGGGATTCATCTTTATGGGAGCCTGCTCCACGGTCCCTCGATCCTTTCATCCAATCGAGCCGATCTCGCCCGGTCAATTCTCCTATCAAGAACTTGATACTGCACTGAAGGTGCACGTGAAAGACGGCGTGGTCAGTTACATTTCGATTGCACAAGACGATCGATTTCAGGTTCACATCCAGCAATTGGACCGAGTCGATCCATTACAGCTTCCCACGCGTCTGGATCGACTTGCGTTTTGGATCAATGCCTACAATGCGTTTGCCATTCAGGGAATCTTGGACGGCTATTCACCCATGACCTTGTGGGGGCGCTATCGATACTTCATTGCCCGGGAGTGCCGCGTCGGAGGACAAACCATCAACCTGTACGATCTCGAGCAAAAGGTGTTGATCCCGGATTTCCAGGACCCGCGCATTCACTTTGCCATCGTATGCGCGTCCAAATCCTGTCCCAAACTTCGATCCGAGGTCTTCATCGCGGACGCGCTTGACGACCAATTGGATGAGAGCGCTCGGGCCTTTATCAACGATCCGACCAGAAACCGGTTTGATCGGGAGAGACGGGTCGCTCACCTGTCGATGATCTTTAAATGGTTCGAGCGAGACTTTGCCGCGCAGGCCGGCTCACTCATTCATTACCTCAGAAAGTATGTCGCTGATCCGGTGTTGGCGAACGACCTCGAGCGACAACCCTATCGCGTCGAATTCTTAGAATGCGACTGGAGCCTGAACGGGATTTCCCGTGTTGATCAAAGCTGACGAGCGTGTGCCCATTGCGCGGCTCCTGCAATTCCTCGAGCATGGCGAGCGCCTTGCCCATGACTGCGCGCGGGCCCAGG
>JBOHOS010000022.1:0-3202 GCA_050731295.1 Nitrospiraceae bacterium
GCTGTAAGGGCTCAATCTAAAGTAAGAAAGAGTGAGTGTATGAAAGCGGCGGGGGTTCCGTCAAGGGCAAAAAATGAGCGCAATCCTCAGCGCAATCGATGGATCGCGATCGGAAAGCGGATCGGGATCGGGCCATTCGCGGGCCTAGGCCGGTATGGGTACAAGACGGCTGAATTTGCTGTTCATTTGGGGTGCGCGATTCGACGTAGAGCAGCACTATCCAGCGTCGAGCCGCAGGTTGCGGCTGACATTGATCCCACACGTCTTGTCTGCGGTGTTTAGCGCTATTTCAGTAAGTGTAAAGGCCACCATCTAAAGGCCCTGTTAAAGGGGCGTAAATGGCCCTACATAAGAAACGTGAATAGCATTACACTCCCGGCTAGTTGCCCGTACAAACAAGAAACAGTGAGCTTCACTCCAGAGTGACCGATGAGAGAATTCAGTGGTTTTCAGGGAATTGCCATGAAAGGAGAAACGCGATGGTCAAGACAAAGATGAGGAATGGGAAAGCTGTGATCCGCCTTCTCACCTTGATCGTGGGATTAGCTCTTGCCCTTCCGGTCCAAGCGATTCCCATCCTGCCCGGCGGGTCAGGTCGTCCACCCGGCACGAATGATTTTGTGCTCGGGGATGTGCTCGCAGCCAACTCGGTTCCATTTAGCGGGAGAGATGCGCTAGGAGCGGTGCTCTTTACCGGCACTCTGGATACGGCAGTCGTGGTGGAAGCGGGATCACAGACCCTCAACTTTCTCTATGGCATCACCAACAACGCCAACTCTACGGACGGAATTCCCCGGATGTCGGTCACAAACTTTGCCGGTTTTACAACAGATATAGGCTGGATCGATGACGGCTCTGGCGCGCTTGGCGTTGACAGCGTAACGCGCCAACCCAGTGGTGGCACCATCAGTTTTAATTTTGAGAACTTCATCAGGCCCGGCCAAGAGACGAGTCTGCTGTTCATCAAGACAAACGCGACAGATTTCCATCGGGGAAGCGCAACTCTCATCAATGGCGGTGTGGCAGCCCTTAACGCATTTGCTCCCCTTGGTACTCCGGTTGCGGCTCCCGAACCGGCTTCTCTGCTTCTGCTCGGGTCCGGGCTCGCCGGGTGGGTCGTCTGGGGCCGGCTACGACAGCGTCCTACTTAAAGAAGACCATGCTTGAGCCGGGATCGAAATGTGATGAGGTTTGTTCTCGGCAGAGAGGTCTCGAAGGTTTTTGGTATCTCCCTGACGTTCAGGACCTTGCTCAAGGGAGAGTTTGAGCTCGACAAACTCTTTGTCTCCCGAACAGGATCTGCCCTTTGAGCCGCCCCCAGGATGCCGGGCGTCTGATCCTCTGAGCGATAAAGACGCGGTATCGCGCTTCCGCCCAGCTTCGCCACCGTCAAAATGAGCCGAGCACCAATCCAGCGTCAGAATGCGGCGCCTCGACACAACCGGCCATCGCTTGATACCTGCTCCAAAGACAGCCGCTCAACGGCCACAGTCCCCGGAACGGCCACAAACGCCTGCCGATCAACCTCATTCGAAAAGACAGTGTTGGGTATTGCCTCGGCAGATGAGGTGAAAGACCGTTCCTGGGCATTCGATGCGCAACAGCCGCCAAATATCCAAGACCCGACGGATCTTATTGTTTCCGAGAACGGAGCACCTTTGAGCTTGTCCTACGTCCAGATCGACGACATCCGGGTGGGCTGAGAGTTTTGGGGATGGGCTGGCCGCAGATCAGATGACAGTTAAACGATTTTGAGTCAGAAAGTCGTTTAGCTGCCAGGTGTGCTTTGTAGAGTCGCTTGGCCTGTTTCAACCGGCGTCTTTATCTGCGTAAGCAGCGATTCCAAATTGTCATTATCCTGAGCGCTCAAAACTTCAGCTGCCGAACAGTAATAGCGATTCGGGCAGACGTCTTTTCCAAGCACCACAACCGGGTGGATCCGAACCGCCTTCGTTACAAGTTGAGACGATAGCAAACGCGAGTTGTATTGGCACAGGAAGGAAACTTTGCTTCCAGGAAACGAAATGGTGTTGATGAAGTCCTCCCACCTTATGAGATCATCGTCATGCACACCATTGTTGATCGACCAACTCATTTCCACGGCCAGTCTTATACCAGTATGTCCATCTACCAACGCCTGGTTCAAAGTACGACGAACAAAGTTCAACATGATGTCGAGATCGAATGTTCCTGGCTGCCGATAGTCATGCCGGGTCCAGAAACGTAATCGGCCTCTGTTCATTTCGAGCTCCGCATCGACTCGCCACGCCGTGAGCGCTTGGACGAGAGTCTCTTGACTAGTCTCATCGGCGACATAGATGCACCTCTCACCATTAAGGAGGCCGGCTTTGAGATAGGGGATGACCTGAGTCAACATCTCTCCGGTCTCGGAATAGACAGAGCAGAGATGCTCCCCTTGTTTCAAAAGAGCGATTCGGTGTGTGAAATTTTTGGCACTGTCCTGTGAAGCACCCATTGTCGGTCTCCTGTAGGCCCGATCAAAAAGTCATCATAACCGAAGCCTTACAAAATTTCTACTTTTTTGGGTCATTTGGGGCATTGAGATGGCGGAAAAATCCATGATGGGAGCCACATACAGAAGCCCCATCGCCACGCCTAAGGGAACAAAGAGATCCCATAAGAAGATGAGGGCCAGGAGCAGGACGACAAGGCCCATCTGCTGGAAGCGCTTTCCCTCTGCTCTTCCCCAGAACGACGGCACAAATTCGCTCCTTTCCATCGGCCCTTGACCAGCCGGTGATTGTCACTGTTCGCCACGGCTATTGTAGGATGTTGGTGTGGCAAAGAATGCTTCGAAGCGCTAAAAATCGATCGGTCAGCGTGATGGATCGGAAGTGATGTCGAGGGGGCATGAAATGCACATAATCGCGCTCAGCTTCCAACCGCTATGGACAGCGCGCCAGGCTACATCGTGAGAATCAGTGAATGTGTGATTGCAAGACCACCTCAGCCTGACCCTTTTTGGATTTTGGCCCTTTGGCTTTCAGAAATGTGCCGCAATGGAGGCCGCATGATGGTCATGAATCAGTGCGCATGTCAGCGCCGCCCGCACACGGCCACCGGCACGTATAAGAACGTCTGAAGATCGGCCCACATCTTCAAAAATACATCGGTGCGCATTGTTTCAACTGTGACGTGACCGTGCCGGAATATTCGACACACAACCGATGAAGCATGGCGG
>JBOHOS010000023.1:0-2192 GCA_050731295.1 Nitrospiraceae bacterium
CTCGAAGTCCGGATCATCCGACGCCATGTCCCGCTTGAGACGATGGGGGTTGAGGCCATGCCGGACCCAAACTCGAGCCACCATCATATGGGAGGTCCCAAGCGCCTTCGCCAACCGCCGCGTACTCCAGTGCGTCGTCCCGTCCTGCGGCCCTCGGCGGGTCCAGTCAAGAATCTTGGCTTCCACCTTAGGCGTGAGCACCGTCGTGGCCTGCCCTCGATGCCGGCTGTAGAGGCCCGCCAGTCGCTCGGTCGCAAAGCGTCGACTCCAACGGGCGATATAACTATCGCCACAACCGAGTTGCCCGCGAATCCGTGCCCAGTGGACGCCCTCGGCCAGCAACAAAATACACCACGCGCGCCGGGCGTCATCGGCTCGGCCTTGGCGACTCTGGCTGCGTCGTTCCAGTTCCCGTCGTTCCACGTCCGTCAGAGTCATGGCGTCCTCCGTGGACGCCGAATAGATACTAACGATTCAGTTGTTACAATCCACTAGTAGGTGACCCGATCGAGGTAGAGTCCGTAGGGTGGGGCGGTATACCCGGCAGCGCGCCGGTCTGTGGCTTCCAGAATATCCTTCATCGACGAGGCCGGACGTTTTGCCAGGCCGACCTCAACCAGCGTCCCGACGAGGGCGCGCACCATCTGCTTGAGAAAACGGTCCCCTTCCATCTCGATCGTGATGAGCGCGTGCCGCTGGACGATTTTCAGCCGGCGTAAATCGCAGATCGGATCTTTGGTGTCGGTCGGGGAGCCTTGAAACGAGGAAAAATCATGGCGACCGATGAGACGTGCGGCTCCCTCTCGCATCGCCTCCACATCCAGCCGTTTTCGAACATGCCAGGCGCGCTGTTTCGACAGGGCGGAGCGCTCCCGCCGGTTCAGGATCCGATAACGGTAGACCTTTGCTCGAGCGGAGTAGCGCGCGTGGAAATCATCCGGGGTGTGGTCGGCCGACCGGACGCTGATGTCGGATGGCAGGATGGCGTTCAGCGCTTTGACCCATTGAGACGGGGCCATGAGGCGATCCGTCCGGAAGCTGGCCACCTGTCCTATGGCATGTACCCCGCTATCCGTTCGGCCGGCGCCGATAACGGGAATATGCGCACCGGTGATGCGAGCCAGCGCGGCCTCAATCGCCGCTTGCACAGTGGGCTGGTCGGGCTGCTGTTGCCAGCCGGCGTAGGCGGTACCGTCGTACTCGATCGTCAGCTTGAAGGTCGCCATGGAAGAAGGGGCAAGGGATAGAGGATGTACAAGGGGTACTGGGAAACAGTGGACTTTCCATCCTACACGGAACCCTGCACCCCCTTACCCCTTTTGTGACTATTCCTGTACCCCTCGTCCTGCCGTAGGCAGCGGGTTGATGAAGGCTTTGATCCCTTCAAAAATGCCTTCGGCGATACGGGCCTGAAAGGC
Organism: Nitrospiraceae bacterium; assembly: GCA_050731295.1. Taxonomy (GTDB): domain Bacteria; phylum Nitrospirota; class Nitrospiria; order Nitrospirales; family Nitrospiraceae; genus JBOHOS01. The sequence continues at coordinate 1,419 of JBOHOS010000023.1, forward strand.
CTGCCCCCGCATTAATCGTTCTTCAGTGGGATTGGAAATGAAGGCGATCTCAGCCAGGATACTCGGCATGGCGGTGAACCGGAGCACATAAAACGGCCCGGTCTTGACGCCATGATCGACGACGTCGTAATGGCTATCGAGGTGAGTGACCAGAGCCTGCTTGGTCGTCCAGGCCAACTCGAGCGAATCCTCCATTTTCTTACTTGTGAGCAGACTCGCCAGGATAGCCGGAACGCCGACACCGGTATCCTCGATGGGGGTTCCGTTTTCTCGTGCGGCGACCGCGAGCGCGCGCGGATCGCTCGCTTCGCCGAAGTGATAGACTTCCAGCCCTTTGGTGGTCCGCTGCGGATGTGCGTTGACGTGCACGGACACGAACAAGTCCGCGTTATGGTTGTTTGCAAATTTCGCCCGATCTTCCAACTCGACAAATAGGTCGTGGTCGCGGGTCATCAAGACCCGTTTCCCAAGGTGCGTGGCGATCAGATCCCGCAGCATCAGGCTGACCTGCAGCGTGATGTCCTTTTCCGCGGCGCCGCCGCGCCCGATGGCGCCGGGGTCTTTCCCGCCATGACCGGCGTCGATGACGATCACGTTGATATCGGTCCGCGCCTTGCGTTGAGCCGGCTGGGGAGGCGTGCCAATGGCGGCGGGCTGAGCTGACGAGGACGCCGGGTCAACCTCTTCGCGGGGCGGTCGATTGAACAGATCCACGACCAGGCGAGTCGGGCGGGCCAACGGAAGGAGCTTGTAATCGCTGATACTGTCTAGGTC
>JBOHOS010000024.1:0-7307 GCA_050731295.1 Nitrospiraceae bacterium
GTGCTCGCCATTGCTGAACGCGTCAATCGGAAAGTGCAAATTCTTCGACTTCATTGGCAAGCGGCCCGGATTCATGAGGACATCGATGTCGTGTATCATGATCTCGGCAATCGGTTGTGTGAATTTCTCCCTCACGCTTGCGAGTCTTTGGTCTCACCCGTGGTTGCTGGTCGCGATGCGGAGATGGTACTGTTGGACTCAATCGGCAAGATCCGTGTGCTGAAACAGGAATTGGTGGGGGTGGATACCCTGGTGCAAGAACTTGAAATAGAAACGTTGCGGGAGGACTTGGTGACCCTTCAGCATGACCTGTCAAACCGTTCGGCCTTGATTCGCCGTGTCGTGGTACAACCCGATGGCCTTGCGAACAGACGATCGGTTGTCCAACTTGAACTGCCGTCCACCGTACGAATCGCCGCGGTTCTGCGTGGCCCCCTGCTGATGCCGTCTGTTGAACAGCTTGAGTTCAAAGCGGGTGACGTGGTCGTGCTCGTGGGACCACGGGCGGCCGTTCAGCAAAGCCTCCCCTTCTTTAGCCCTAAAGCCCCGCTGTTTTCGTAAGCGAGCGTGACGGAGTCGGCATTAAAGAGGGAGTCCTAAAATGCGGGGGGCACTCATCGCTGGCCTGGCAGGCGTGTTGTGGTGCATGTCCGCCCCATATAATACGCCGCCGGCCGTAATGGCCGACGGCGCCGGGGTGCGTCTTCTTGAAGACCTCCAGACGGTGATCACCGATCTTGCCGAACGGGTCCAACCCTCCGTTATTAACGTGTTGCCGATTCAATCGGTCGGGCGATCCAAGGAGACGGCTCGTGAGCGCCTTCCCAACTCCCCGGGCACCGGTTCGGGTGTCATCGTTGATGCGCAGGGACATATTATTACAAACAATCACGTTGTCGGTGATGCCACCGAAGTCGAAGTGCGGTTGTCCGATAGAACCAAGTTTACCGCCCAAGTGATCGGCAAGGATCCCGATACGGATCTGGCGGTCTTGAAGATTACAAGCGACCGATCGCTTCCTCACGCTCAATTCGGCGACTCGGGAACGGTCAAGGTTGGCCAGTGGGTCCTTGCCGTGGGGAACCCGTTTGGACTTGACCGTACGGTCACCCTGGGCGTGGTCAGCGGTATTGGCCGGGACAATATGAATTTGTCTCGATACGAGAATTTCATTCAAACAGACGCGTCCATCAACCCGGGTAATTCTGGCGGTCCCCTCTTCAATATGAAAGGCGAAATCATAGGGATCAACACCGCCATCATTAATTTTGCCCAGGGAATCGGGTTTGCCATTCCTTCCAATATGGCCAAGCAGGTCCTGCAGCAACTTGTCACGCGCGGCAAAGTTGTTCGAGCCTGGCTGGGTGTCGGAATTCAGCCGGTCACAGCGGATCTCGCCACCAAATTCGGCGTGACTGAGAATGAGGGTGTCCTCGTCAACGAGGTGTTCGAGAACGACCCCGCGTTCAGAGGGGGGATTAAGCCCGGAGATATCATCACCAAGGTTGACGGAAAGACAGTGGATACGCCCAATATGCTGTCGCGGTTGATTGCCGACCTGGAGCCAGGCATGGCCGCCGGCATTGAAGTCGTCCGAGACGGGAAGCGCCAATTACTCTCGATTCCTTTGAGCGAACGGCGAGAGAGTATGACGACCGTGGCATCCGTGCCTTCATCTCGATCTGAAGTCAAGCTGGGAATCGATGTGCAGGACTTGAGCCCCGAGCTTGCAGAAAAGTTTAAACTCAAAGATGCGAAAGGTGTCTTGATCTCAAAGGTCGATCAAGGCAGCATCGCACACGTGGAAGGACTTCGCGAAGGAGACCTCATCCGAGAAGTGAACAGAACAGACGTCACATCGGTCAGCGATTTTTCGAATGCAGTCGGCAAATCAAAGCGGGGCGAGACGATCCTCCTTCGAATCCAGCGTGAAAACCGCGCTTTTTATGTCGTCCTGAAGACCATACGATAGTCGCCCAACCTTATGACACCGCCGCTTGCTTAGCGGCCTTCTGCTCTTCGATCACTCGCACGGCCTGCTCGCGAGGGACTTCTTCGTATGAGCAGAATTCCATCATGTAATTCCCCCGCCCGCCTGTGATAGCGTTAAGGGACAGCGCATATTTCAGCATTTCGGCAAGGGGCACTGTGGCTTTAATCACTTCCGTGCTTCCCTTGGCCGTCACTCCCTGGATGCGGCCACGCCTGGAATTCAAGTCACCGATGACGGCGCCGACGTACTCATCGGGTGTCACCACGTCCACAGTCATCATCGGCTCCAACAAGACGGGATGAGCCGTTTCTAAGGCTTTCTTGAATCCCATCGAGGCCGCAATTTTGAAAGACATCTCCGATGAATCAACGGTATGGTATGAACCATCATAGACGGTGACCCGGATGTCCACCACCGGAAATCCGGCCAAGCTCCCCTCATGCAAGGCTTCGTGTACTCCTTTTTCGACGGCTGGAATAAAGTTTCGCGGAATCGCCCCACCAACGATCTGATTGACGAACTCAAATCCCCTTCCTCTAGGAAGCGGATCAAGCTTCAGCCAACAGTCCCCAAACTGGCCGTGACCACCGGTCTGTTTCTTGTACTTGCCTTGCGCCTGAGACATCTTGCGTATAGTTTCCTTGTACGGCACCTTCGGCGTGTGCACGGTGACTTCAGCGCCGTATTTCCGGCGGAGTTTCTCGAATGTGATATCGACATGAAGTTGACCGGTACCGCTTAAAATCATTTCTTTGGTTTCTTGGTTCCGGACAAACTCCAACGCCGGATCCTCTTCCACGAGCTTATGCAGGCCTAGGCTGACCTTTTCGATATCGGCTTTTGACTTGGGCTCGAGCGCAAAAGACATGACCGGTCGGGTGAATTGAAGACGAGGATACAGCACAGGAGATTGTTCATCGCAGATGGTATCCCCCGTCTGAGTATCCTTTAGCTTTCCGATCGCCACGATGTCGCCTGCGAATGCCGACGCCACCGCCGTATATTTCTTCCCAAAAATTGAAAAAAGATGCCCGCCCCGCTCTTTGACCTTTCTCGTTGAATTGTAAAAGTGAGTATCAGCATCTAATTTTCCGGAGAAGATTCTGACGTAGCTGAGGCGCCCCATGAATGGATCAATGATGGTCTTGAAGACGTATCCAGACAAGGGGCCGGCTGGATCAGGCTGACGGGAAACGGTGGATCCATCGTGGGGATGTGAGCCGACGAAGGGACGACGGGCCGCTTGCTCGATTGGTGACGGCAAGTACAGAGCAAGAGCCTCCAATAGGACTGACACGCCGACGTTCCGGCTCGCGGATCCGCACAGGACGGGAGTGATCTTCTTCGCTCGAGTTCCTTCCTTCAACCCCTGTAGAATGTCGGCAGCCCCCAAATCGCCTTCGGCCAGGTACTTCTCCAGCAATCGATCATCCGTTTCGGCTACCCCTTCGACCAGCCTTCTTCGAGCCTCAGCGGTTTGCGTTTGCATGGTCGATGGGACATTTCCTTGCTGGATCTTGTGGCTCTCCTTATCGGTTCGAAAAGCGTTTCCCCGGGCCACGTCCACCACCCCGTCCAATTCAGAGCCCGACCCGATTGGAATCGTCACCGGAAGCCCTTTTATCTCGAGTGTCTTTTCACATTCTTCGAGCACCGGCGCCACGGCGGCCCGTTCCTTGTCCAGTTCATTGATAAAGAGGACGCACGGCAACTGTAGCTCAGTAATCGTGTTCCAAATATTCTCCAGTTCCGTTCTCATGCCCGATGAAGCGGACACCACGACCAGAACCCCATCGGCCGAGCGAAGCGCGGTCTTCGCTTCACCGAGAAAACTGAGAGCTCCTGGTGTGTCAATCAGATTGAATGTCGTGTCAGCCCAATGGAAGTGCGAGACGGTGGCGTTCACCGACACCTTCCGGTGAATTTCTTCTGGTTCGAAATCCGAGACGGTATTGCCATTGCCGACTGATCCCATGGAAGGAATGGCGCCTCCCGAATACAAGAGAGCTTCGACGGTCGATGTTTTTCCTGCGCCGGTGTATGAAACGAGCGCAATATTCCGAATGGTCTCGACCCGGAGCTCTTTCATAAACCCTCCTTCCCACATGGCTGAAAAAAGCCTCTCCTTCCGTCCGTTCAAGCACTGACCCGAATCTGAACCGCGTTCAGAGGGCTACGCCCGTCTGAATCGATGTGTGTACACATCTTGATCTCCGGAACACATGCCCTATCCTAGGCTTGAGGCGGAGGGCTGTCAACGCCTCGTGAAGTCCTCGGCGTCCATGCCCGAATGCAGACCACCGTTCGAGGCGAGGAAAAGATGATAGGACTCAATCCATGACAGTGCCGGTGACGAGAGACCACCGCGGCCGCTGGAGCCACGGCTTAATGCGCGATCCACCCTCTGTCCGCAAAACTTACGTAATGACCATCACCAATAATCAAATGGTCAAGCACGCGAATGCCGAGGAGCTCTCCTGCCGCGACGAGACGGGCCGTCAACTCGCGATCCTCGTGACTGGGCTGAGGATCGCCGCTCGGATGGTTATGAAGAAAGATCACCGCGGCAGCGGACTCGCGTACGGCGAGGTTAAAGACTTCCCGTGGATGGACAATACTCAGGGTCAGACTCCCTTCGGACACCGTCACGTCGCGAACGATCATGTGCTTGGCATCCAACAAAATCGTTTTGAAAATCTCGTGCCGCACGTCTCGGAGGCGGGGATAATAGTGCTTAAAGATGTCTTCACTCGAGCCGATTTGTGTGCCCGTGGACAAGGGGGTCGCCAGGACGCGTTTCCCAAGCTCGATAGCCGCCCGTAATTGGGCTGCCTTTGCCGGTCCCACCCCGGCCACTTGGCACAGCTCATCTAGACCACGATGAGCCAAGCCTTGGAGGCCCTGGACCTGAGCGAGAAGCTCGATCGCTACCTGCACCGCCGAGGAATCCGGACGGCCGACCCGTAGAAGAATCGCCAACAGTTGCGCATCGGACAATGCTTCAGGCCCTTCCTGGAAAAGCCGTTCACGAGGGCGTTCACTCAGAGGCCATCCACTGATCCCACTTTCACGTCGTTTCTTCCGCACCGCGTTCTCCTTATGCCCCGAATTGACAAAGAATGACGTTTTTTGGAAGCCCAAATCTCGCCGTCACATCAAATTTTGCCACGTTTCAGGATAAGTCATTGAATTTTAAAGGTGACAAAAATCGGCTCAAGATTTGCTTTATTGGCTCCTCATTGCAACGATCTTTAACCAGGAGTTGATCATGACATGCCGTCGATGCCAGGGGATGATGACATTAGAGCGGTTTTCAGATTTCTTCCTGATCTTCTATGCCTGGAAATGCATTAACTGCGGAGCCATCATCGATCAGACCATTTCGAGCAATCAGCAGAGAAGTCTCGCTGAGGCTGAAGCTCAGACAGTTTCCGCACACTGAGTCGGCCCTTTCGGGAGGACGCGCTGCTTCGTTCCTTGTGAGAACACCGCGCGAACTCTCTCAGAATCATTATTATCTGCAGATAACGTATTAAGTATATAACCCAGTATACCGGACCCGGTGAAGCTTCGTCAAAACCCCATCCGTCAGTCTTGACCATCTCAAAAATCGCGTGTTACAGTCCCACCCTCACGAGGGAGCTGTGCGGGTCATTGCCGGATCGCGCAAGGGACGGCGGCTGTTCACTTCGCAAGGGTCGGACATACGACCAACATCCGGACGAGTGAAAGAGGCGGCCTTTTCGATCCTCGGGCCTTACATTGAAGGTGCCCGGTTTCTCGATTTATACGCCGGAACCGGAGCAATTGGGATCGAGGCCTTGAGCCGAGGCGCGCGACGAGTGGTCTTTGTCGAGTCACATGCAGCATCACTCCGTCTCCTTCAGGCGAATCTCATCCGTTGTCAGTTGATGGAAGAGGCCGATGTGCAAGCTCGGCGCGCAGAAGAATTTCTCTGCGAGCGACTCGCTTCAACCAAGATCTTTGATATCGTATTCGCGGACCCACCCTACGAATTCGACAGCGCCGGCCAGCTGTTGCCATCACTGGAGCGGAGTGCTATCATCGGTCCTAAGACCATTGTGCTGCTCGAACACCCTACCAAACAGGCCATTCCTTCGCAGATCGGCCGATTGGGCCGGGATCGGCACTATCACTACGGTGATACTTCCTTGTCCAGATTTACAGTCGTAGGTTCGGAGCTCCCTCTCCTATGAACATCGGTGTCTATCCCGGCACCTTCGATCCCATCACGAACGGCCATACCGATCTGATCACTCGAAGTCTCCGGGTTTTTGATCAGGTCATTGTGGCGGTCGCTCCCAATCCAAGCAAGCATCCACTCTTTGACCTCGGCGACCGAGTCGAGATGGTAAAGTTGGCGACCAAAGACCTCCCGCATGTTGAGGTGGAGCCCTTCAGCGGCCTCTTGGTCGAATATATTAAAAAACGAGGCGCACGCGCGGTCATCCGAGGATTGAGAGCGATTTCTGACTTTGAGTATGAATTCCAAATGGCGCTGGTAAATCGAAAGTTGGACGAAGCCTTCGAAACCGTTTTTTTTATGCCGAGCGAAGAATACTCCTACTTAACCTCTAGTATTATTAAAGAAGTCGCGTGCCACGGTGGAGCGCTGACCGATTTTGTGCACCCAGAAGTCGCAGCGCGCCTGCGCGAACGTTTCCGGAGACAGTAACCATGAAACTTGCCGCCCGTGCGGGACGTATCGTTCCTTCACCGACTCTCAGTATTACGGCTACAGCCAAAGCCATGGTCGCTCAAGGCATCGACGTGGTGGATTTTGCCTCAGGAGAGCCGGATTTCGACACGCCGGATTCAGTGAAGGCGGCCGCGCATGCTGCGATTAGGTCGGGTTTTACGAAATATACGGCCGCTTCAGGTATCGATGAACTCAAGTTGGCCATCATCAAAAAACTGGAAAGCGAACAGGGTTTACGGTATGACACGTCTCAGGTCCTGGTCTCCTGCGGGGCGAAGCACACTCTCTATAATTTGGCGGAAGCCCTCTTTGAAGAAGCCGACGAAATCATCGTCCCCTCCCCTTTTTGGGTATCGTATCCTGATCAGATTTTGCTTAATGATGCGACGCCGGTCATGCTGGAGACCCGGGAGGAGCACGGCTATACCATCACGCGTCATGATTTAGAGGCCCGGATCACACCACGGACCAAGGCGATCATTCTCAATAGCCCCTGTAACCCGACCGGCGCCACATACTCCAGGGCATCGCTGGAAGAGATTGCCGAAATTGCCTGCCGGCACGATCTGGTGATTATTTCGGACGAAATTTATG
>JBOHOS010000025.1:0-2837 GCA_050731295.1 Nitrospiraceae bacterium
TCGAAGTAGAGCCCGCGCCCATCATCCCAGCCGTTGATCTGGTCGCGCTCCTGGCGGCCGGGGTCGGCCCAGTACGAGAGGCGTCGTTCACGAATCCGCTCGAAGATCTGGTCGAATTCGATCTCGCTCACCAGGAAAGCATAATGCTGGGACGTGATCTCACCGTCGGCGTCGATATAGTCCAGCGAGGTGTCGTCGCTCACCCGCACCACCGCAAACGGGCCGAGCAGCGAGGGAGCCGGGAGCCCCAGCATCGTAGTCAAGAACGTTGCCGAGGTCTCTTTGTCGTGCGCGGCAACGATGGTATGGTTCAGTCGGATGGCCATGGTCGTGATCCTTTCCGTTGTGCGAGCTGTCGCGTCACGCGGGCAAGACCGCAAACACATCGATCTCGACGAGCATGCCTTCAAGCGCCAATGCTGGCACTGGGGCCAGCGTCCAAGCCGGTTTCCGATCGCCCCATACCCGATCGAATTCATCCCTTATGATCCGGAATTTCTCCCTGTCGTGATCCACGACGTAAAGAGTGAACTTTGCCACATCGGACATTTTGGCGCCGGCAGCCGCAAGCACGGTTTCCGTGTTTCGTACGGCTTGCTTGAGCTGAGCGGCGAAATCCTCCGAAAGGACCTGATCTTCGGTTTCACCGCCCTGTCCTGCTGGAAGGATGATCCGCCAACCCGGCGGAAAGAGCGCGAGGTGTGAATAGCCGTTGGGCTTGGGATCGTACAATCCCGGCGGATTGACAAACCGCAACCCGCTTTCGGTGTCCTTGTTTCGAGCACGACCTTGACCCGGCCGCGCGGTGTTGACGGCTTAAGATGTAGCCGAGCGTCGTCGGCTCGATGAGTTTTGACTTTTGAGTACTTGGGATCAGGATTGACGATTCGCAGCTCCATGAGAGTTGACGTGCTCCAATGCGGCTTGAAAGCTCCTTTGAGTCTTATCGACTCACGAGGTTGAGGATGTTCCCGTCCGGGTCCTTGAACCAGGCGACCCTCATGTCGCCCGCGATGTGAACATCGCCCTCTCTCGTCATATCCGGCATGTCGTGGTGCTCGAAGGTCACTCCTTTGGACTTAAGCGCTCGCACCACACCGTCCACTTCGTCGCCAACGGCCCATGTCACGGCGGTTGCCTTGTTGGTTCCAGCGTACTGCGACCGATAGACGTTGATCGTAGAACTTCCGCTCTTCAAGACGATGAGTTCCTCACCTTCAGCGCTGACTTGCTTCAGACCGAGCGTGTCCCGATAGAACTTCCTGGCGGTTTCGATATTCTTCACGGCGATGTTCGCGACTGCATTGGCATCGTTCAGCATCGTGATCTCCCTTCGCTTGGACTCGTACGTTAAATTGGCAGTAGGGCCAGCTTGCCGAGGTAGTGCTCGTCGAGCGTCCGGTGCGCGTCGGCCGCCCGGTCTAATGGGAACGTGCGGGCAACGTGGACCTCGAACGGGCCGGCCTCGATCAGGCAGTTGAGCTTCTCGACCGCCTGGCGGTCCGGTTCGCCGTCGTAGGCTCTGACCTTCACGCAAACCCCAAGGGTGGGTTCTATGCCGAGTACGCTTCTCCTTAACGCGCCATGTAGTGTGCGTTTTCAGTTATACGCCGGTGTGCCAGATTGCAGTCTAAGCCCTCGGGAATAGCTGCCACAGTCGGCTAAAATCAAATCGGCTGTCGGCCTGATTCTTACCGCTGCTCGTGACGGACTGTTGTTCGCCTTCGGCTCTGGAGGTCAGTCCCAGCGTCATTTCTTTAGATATAGGTGATCATCTTTTTTCCTTGCCGGTCGTCTGTGATTGTGCCGCAAGTCAGATTGACAGCTTGCGTTTTCTTACCGGCATGTTCGGGCAGCCGAACTGCAAAGACTCTATTTTGATTTCAGCTTCGCAGGATCCTGATAGATCACCAGGAAGGCAGAGGGTGAGCCATCCTCGGCAATGCAGGTATTCCCGTAAGGCGTCAGCGGAAGAGGGAACCGGCTCTCACGGCGCCACGACGATCATCCATGGTACGCCGAAGCGGTCGGCGACCATGCCGAAGCGCGAGGAAAAGAAGGTCTTGGTCAACGGCATCTGCACCTGCCCACCGTCCCGGTTGTGGTGTCATTTGTTCGACCTGAAATCCTTGACCGACTGCAACTTGACCGGCATCAACTACGCTTCTTCATATGGTTTGTTTGTTCGCGGGGCGGCAGAGGCTTGTGTGTCCAGCGACTGCCGATATCTGACACATCCGCGAATGAACTCGGGCCATTCCGGTACGACCGGAATAGGGTCGGTCTTTTCGGGCAACAAGCCCCACAGTGCAGGATGGTGCCAACATAGCTCATGCTCACTGCTGTCTCGATGCGCACGAATCCCCTCCCTCAGCTTCTTGACTTCTGCGACGAGTTGATCCCGTGTCATCTGATCAAGATCTGCATCCATGATTCACCTCGCACCATGGATAGAGCGCTTACCAATTGCGGCTAAGAGCGAGAACTCCGGACGCCGCAAGCTGAATCAGAAATCGATCGCACGATGCTTCCGCGCCTACTTCTTCGCGGCCTTCTTCAACTGCTCGGCCTGCGCGCGCAGGCGCTCTTCCTGTTCCCTGAGCTCGGGCGTGAACTCAGCGCCGAAATCCTCCGCCTCGAACAGCTGGCGAATCTCGATCTCGGACTCCTTGCCGGGGAAAGGATTCGGGCAGCGCTTGACCCATTCGATCGCCTCCTCCTTCGACTTCACTTGAAACAGCCAGAAGCCGGCGATCAGATCCTTCGCCCCGGTGAAGGGCCCGTCGATCATCGTCCGCTTCCCTCCGGAGAACTTGACCCGCGCGCCCTTCGAGCTC
>JBOHOS010000026.1:0-2899 GCA_050731295.1 Nitrospiraceae bacterium
GTCCCAATGGTTACACCAGGCAGCTATTGTGTCAAGAAGTCGGCTTCTACGGAGCAATAGGGCGCGTTGCTCAAGTGAGTTACGGACCTCGCTAGAAACGGATTGGAGCGGAGTGCCGGGCCTTGGCTGAAGCGATCACGCAGGCTCAGCTGGTGCTTTCAATGGCGGAGAACGAAGAGCCATCACCTCAGAAGGCCGCTCAGAACAATGCGCCGACCGTCGGCCCACCTGTCTTACTGTTATTGTGCTTCAGAATGAAGGTGAAGCGGGTCCGACTGAACGGGGCGAGTGGACTAATTCCCGTGAGCCGCAAGGCCCGTACCGGTTCGATCCCGGTCTCCGGAACCATAAGCACGCAGTATTGCCCCGTGAGATCCAAGCCGATAAATGAGGAAGCTATTCCGGAGATGCAGACCGCCGCGCTTACTTCACATTCACCGATATGTCGCTGGACTTGGGTGGTAAGTCGGAAAAGTGTTCTCTCAAGAAAAGAATGTAGGCCACCATGATGGCAAAGTAGAGAACCAAGGCCACGGTAACAGCTCGTCGCGATTGTTGCATTCTCTTGCCCCCTTAATATCCGTTACGAGATGTAACAAGACTGTATTCGAGGCTGAATCTTCCCCCAATCCTTACTCAGGCCAACACGTCCAAAGAACAACCGCCTGGATTAAAGCCATCGAGAGTTCTCAGTCTCGCCGAGTTGCCGTTGAACCAATCTGGCAAACGAACCGGCTCGTACCGGGGCATTCATGGGAGTGAGACTCAGTTTTCCGCTTATCGTCGATCCCAATCAATTGGGCTAAGGTCGTAATTCTCCTGATTGATCTCCGATAAGTAGGAGAATCCAGGGGTCGATGGGATTCAGGGCCAAGCTGCAAGGAGAACGGAGTCGGTTGTGTGAGTCAGAATAAAGATGGATTGGGCACGGCCATGAGCAGCGCTCTGCGCGCGACGAGAGAAGACCAATGATTCAAAGCGTTCCGTTCAGAGCGAAGTATCCGCGGCTGATCCGATCTGGATCCTGGGCTTTGAGTCCAGAACGGTAACCGACGCGAACCCATCGGCCCTTGTATTTTTTGAACACGATAAGGAGGAGTTTAGCGCGGGCGTCGTACCCTTAGAGATGAAGGAACTGTCCAGGTAGGACCTTGCCCTTTGGACGAGTCGTTACATCCGAAAATGGAAAATCCTTGCTTTCCCCCGTCCAACCGTCTAATGGTGTCGCGGCTCCTATACAATGTCTCAGCATGGCGTCTCACTATGGATTGTCCCGAGTGATGTGACAAGAGCCGTGACGGGCTTCAGGAAACATGACGGACTTTAGGCCGATCCTTCTGGTTGAAGATGATCCGAACGATGCGGAACTGACGCTGGAAGCGTTGGCCGAGTATCACTTGATCAACGAGGTGGTGACGGTACGTGATGGTGCCCAAGCGTTGGATCTTTTCTACGGGCGGGGACAATATCGGCAACGAACACCGTGCATACCGGCGGTCGTTCTCCTTGATTTACATCTGCCCAAGATTGACGGACTTGAAGTTCTGCATAGTCTTCGAGCCGACCCCCGTCTCATGACGGTTCCGGTGATTATTCTGACCGGATCACGCGCCGTCTCGGATTTCGTCGAAAGCAATCGCATGGGCGTAAGTGCCTATCTTGAAAAGCCACTCAACTTTTTCCGCCTGTCTGAAGCCATTCTAAAATTAGGACTTCGGTGGGCAGTTTTCGACAGCCAACCTACCTCGCGATAGATGACTACAGATTTTCTACTCAGGAACCGCTTCACTAAAGAATAGGGATTATGTTAAGCATTGCCCGCCATTCAGCATGACGATGGCGGCATGCGGTTTACCAGTTCACAATGAACCGCGTTTCCCTTGGTGCGTGCTTTGAGAAAATGACCGTCGCCGTGCAATGGAGGGACTGTGATTCGCGTTGAAAAGAGGCGGGTAATTGGAAGAAGGCGTAGCGCTCTACAATAGAAACGGAAGGGATCGAAACCGGCGCCGCATACAGCTTATCGGTACGGAGTTGTTCTTGACCGCTGCTGGTTAGCAGGACGGGAAGTGAAGGACCTAAAATAAGTAGCGAGTTCAACGGAGAGCCATCGAGTGCGATCGAAACACTCTTTACGATTACCGGTTCTTGGGTGTCATTGATGAACTTCAGGTAGACCCGCAGAATGTATTCCGCCGTCGCTCCGCCCAATAACCGCCCGTAGCGAGTCCGGGAATCGATAACTTCTACGTCGGGTTCCAGCGGAACGCGCTGCGCGTCAGTATCGGCTCGCTGCAAGGCCCCGCGATCGGCTTCAAGATGGGGATGCTGAGCCGGCTTCGCCTCCGATCGAGCGGCGGCGCCGACTAATCTACGTATGGCTTTTCCAACGTTCATGTCTCGTGATCGTGTTGATCCAATGAAAACCGACGCTTTCGAGAGAGTGGCTTGAGCATATCAAGCATTATGTAGGTGAGCAAGCGTATTATGAATACGGTAATCACGGCTGCAGGATAGCATAGCGGCCTATCCGCAGCCGGTAGATCTGAACGGACGGAGCATACGGATATCCGCATCGGAGTGATCTCGGACCAAGATTCGCATTTCTCTCGCCAGCTCCTTCGAAAGAAGTCATCGTTCCTCACGGTACAACGCACCACGAAAGTTGGTTGGCGAGGAAGGTCAGAACTTTGGAGCCAAAGAGCTTCCAAGGAGAGATTCCAGGTGTTCTCCTACCTCCTGTTGTTGCCTAGCAGGCTGGTCGGTACGTTGAGCCTCTGAGCGATGCGAGAACGAAGCTGGCGGCCTTTTTCAACATCATGCTAGTACGGCATCTCTTCGACATCCAATCCGATGTGATGACCTATCTCATGAACGACGGTATCCCGCACTTCCTGGA
>JBOHOS010000027.1:0-1267 GCA_050731295.1 Nitrospiraceae bacterium
CAAGACCATTACGCCGGCACGCTTGCCACGGTCGAGACCAATCCGTTGCGGACGAGACTGAAGTTCTGCTTGTATTCGCCCCGTTTGATGGTATGGGTTACGCTCTTTACGTAATAGAGGCCGTCAAAAGCCGGCCCCGCGCCGCGCACGCCGACCAACTTGCGCGCCTTCAGCACGCGGCCGTAGCGCAGCACGTCGAGCGTACCCGTCCCCGATACGCCATCCGCCGATTTCGCCGCCTTCGCCATGCCGATCATCGCCCCGCGCAGCGGCGTGTATTTCGCGGTCTCGGTGATGAGCTCGATGCCTTTCGGAATAGGGGGAATCAGTCCCAGCGGCGGATTAAGCGGCGTGATGTCGGGAATGGGAATCGGGATCGGAATCTTGGTCAATGTATCCTGAATAAAAACGATCGGCAGGAGTTTCGAATCCGCGTTGAAGGTGAAGCTCAGCGAGTCAACGTTGGTATGCGCGTCCATGTTCGTGTTCAAGGCGGGCTGCGGCGCGCCGACTTTGATCTCCGGGCCCCAGTATCCCACGCTCGTGCCGGGAGCGGGACCGGGATCGAGATAGAAGACATAACCCACCTCGTCGGCTAGTTGCTTGATATACCCCAGATCCGTGCCCTGGTGAACTGGAATCCGGTCCGTGGGAATCGGCACATCGATCAGGACGCTGGGAATCACCAGCGGCACGATGCCGAACATGGCGTACTTGGCCAAGATCAACACGACTCTGGCCTCGGGCGGCATGGCCGGATAGGGAACGCCCGTAAAATCGATATAGTCCATCATGCGCGTGAGATCTTCTCCCGTGACAGTCAGCGTCGAGTGACCGGGATCGGAGCCGGGAGAGATCTCATGATTCGTCATGACGCCGTCCATCAGCACCTCCGGCGCGCCGTTGGTCGTGACCACGATGACGACCCGCACCAGCGGAATCGCGCCGCCGCCGGTCAGCAGAAACAGAGTCTGCAACGGCGACTGATTGCTGAGCGTGAACGTCAATTGAAACCCGCTCGCCTGTCCGACCGTTGCGGTGACCTGCACTCCGGTCAACGCCTCCAGCACCTCGTGCGACACGGGAACGGGCACGGCCGGGCCGATCATTAATGTGAGGTGAATGCCTTTATTCATGTTGCGCTCCCGGAATGCCTTCCGGCAGCGTAATCCGGAGGACACGGCCGATGATCCCGGTGAGCTCTTCAGGACGCATGGCCGCATTGGCGTCGCAGAGGCGCCAGAACTGCTCCGGATCGCCTACATAC
>JBOHOS010000028.1:0-1190 GCA_050731295.1 Nitrospiraceae bacterium
TCCACACCCGGCCCTACAAAAACTTCTTCAACCAACTATCAAAACTCAGCAAGGACCAGATCAGCAGCCGCCGATTGCATTTCCCGCCGAGATGTTCACCGACGAGCCCCTGTACGGCGTGGCGATCCAGAAACTCGTAAATCCCGGCCGTATCTTTAAACAGGTTCCGGCGAACGTAATCGATGCTCTCACCCTTAAACCAACTTGCATCCGGACCCGAGAACCCTTGTTTTTCGCGATTGGTGACGTCCTCTGTAATGTAACGCCCCATGGCTTTCCGCAGCAACAGCTTGCCGTCCTTCGTCTTTTGAAAATATTTCGCCGACTTATTACCCGGTTCGTTTTCGTTTAGCCGCGCGACTTGCGCCAGGTTTCCGAGCTTCAGCCCTATGGGCACCCGCATGGCAAAATCCACGAGGTCGTTATCGAGAAAGGGAAGGCGGGTTTCTAGCCCGTACGCCATGCTTAATTTATCTTCAACGATCAGCAGTCCGTGTAAAAATGTCTTCGCTTCAAAATACAGCGAGTGGTTGATGTAATCTTCAGGGCGTGTCAGCATCGGGGCATGCTTGGTGAAGACGTCGCGGAAGATGTCGCGTGTCCAGATGTGCTTGACGTCATCCCATATCGGCTTGAAGACTTGCTTGATGGCTAGATTGGGAATCAGACGTTGCCAGTACCGATAGTATTTGTCGATGTACTGTTCAAAGTCATCGTTGACGACGGCCCGATAGTAGCGCCACGGATACCCACCAAATAATTCGTCCCCTCCCGCGCCTGAGAGTACGACTTTGACGAATTTACCGGCGAGTTGCGCGACATAAAAATTCGGATAACTTTGCCCCACTCGAGGCTCTTCCAAATGCCAGGTCAGCCGGGGCAAAATTCTTTCCATGTCTCCGGCCTTCAAAACCATTTCGTAATGTTCGGTCTTGAAGTGATACGACATAGATTCCGCTTTCTCCCGCTCGTCAAAGCCGAGTTCAAGCCCGGAGGCGGAATGAAGGTCGAAGCCGCAGGTGAAGGTTTTGAGATAAGGAAGCTGGGCTGCTGCCACGGCCGTGATCGAGCCCGAATCCATCCCGCCGCTCAGATACGCGCCGACGTCGACGTCGCTGACCAGTTGGCGATTGACAGCCTGGCGAAACAAGCGGTCCAGTTCTTCAAGGTATTCATGCTCGTCTTTGGGA
>JBOHOS010000029.1:0-3140 GCA_050731295.1 Nitrospiraceae bacterium
GCCCAATATGCGAAGACCTTCCGCGAGACAGCAAAACGGATGGGCCAATGGACGCGACGGGAGAATCTCGACGCGCTATTCGTTGCGGGCTCCAATGAAGCGGCCGAACCGGTGTGGAACGATATGCCGCACGAGATTCGGGTGCGCGCGACCCTGCTGAAGGGCGAGTATGCCCGGCTCTCGCCCGCCGCGCTGCAAGATCGCCTGGCACCCGAGATCGAACAATGGAAGCGGACTCAGGAGGCCGCGGCAGTGGCCGAAATTCTCGCGCAGCGGAACCGGAAGCGAGCCGTTCTGGGTGTCGATGAGACGCTGCGCGCGCTGCAGGAAGGCCGGGTCCGTAATGTGCTTGTCGCGCGCGGAGTGAGAGGCAGGGTGAGACGGTGCCGGCAATGCGGCTGGACGGATCGCGCTGCAGATCGCGTCTGCGCCGCCTGTGGCGGAGAACGGCGGATTATCACGCTGCGCGAGATCGTGCCGGAGCTTATCCGGAAAGTGGGCGTGTCCGTGGAAGTCGTCGCCGGCAACGCAGCCAGGAAACTAAAAGCGGTCGGAGGGATGGCGGCGTGGCTGCGTGAATGAATATGTTCAAATGTGAGGGTCCAGTCGATCGCCTAGCTGCGGTCATCGTGTATAAGACGACCGGCATGACACAAAAACGTAGGGCTTACTTCGAGAGAGTCCTGGCGCCCGGAAGTGTGAGCCGCTAGTCTCGGCACAGGCAGCAGTCGAAAGAACGAGGAGGAGGACTCATGAGCACGCCGTTGGTGAGGCAGATCCTATCGGCAACCGATTTTTCCGAATCTGCGATCAACGCTCAGGACTATGCGGTCTTTCTGGCTCGGGCTTATGAGGCCAAGCTTCAAGTTGTGCATGTGTCGGAAAGGCCGCTCTGGTTCAGACCTAGTGCGCCAGCGGCACTCTACCTTGAGCAAGCGCGGGAGGAGGCGGCACTGCAACTTGTTCAACTTGAGAAGCACTTGGTGGAGAGCGGGCTCGCAGGGGCTCAATGCCGACTGGTTTTGGGCATCCCCAGCGAGCAGATCAATGCCCAGGCGAGGGAGATGGCCGCCGACCTCGTAGTGGTCGGCACGCATGGCCGGACGGGCCTGGATCATATCCTGCTCGGTAGTACCGCAGAGCGAGTGATCAAGGGAGCGCCATGCCCCGTTTTGGCTGTACCGATCATTCGCGATCGAAATCTTGAAGGTGATGGCGGATCTCGCACCACGCCTTCAATGCAACGCATCTTGGCGGCACTCGATTTTTCGAGTCCCTCCCTGGATGCCGTGGAGTACGCCATTCAAGTGGCAAACCACTTCGGCGCCGCGATGACCCTACTCCATGTTCTCGAACCAGTCTACCATGACCTGGATCTGGGACTCGGGACGAGCGAACAAGAATGCCAGAAGCGGGACCATTGGCGGACCCAACTGGCTGAACTCGCCGGGCTGATAAGGTCGTTTGGACTGGCTGCCGAAGCGAAGATTCGTGGCGGGGTCCCGGCCGATTCGATCGTTGCCTGTGCCGAGGATCAGGGCGCCGATCTCATTGTGATGGGCACGCACGGCCGGCGAGGGTGGTCTCGACTGCGGTTCGGCAGTGTCGCCGAAGCGGTCCTGCGGCAAGCGCCCTGTTCGGTCCTGACGGTCAAGACCCCGAAGTTTGAACCTGGCCACCGCCGCGTGCTGCCGCACGCCGTGGAGTGAGCCATGATGAAAGGAAGGGACGGTATGGAATCGCGCGACATCTATATCACGGAGTATGACCTGAAACGCTTGAAGGAACTCGTGCAGGATCAGTTTCGCCGAACGGGACCGTGAGTCCCTGGAAAAGCTGCAAGGTGAGTTGGATCGTGCGCATATTGTGGAGCCGACAGCGGTGCCTGGCGAGTGGTCACGATGAATTCTCGCGTTCGGTTCAAGGATCTGGACACGACCCAGGACAAGGTCTACACCCTGGTGTTCCCGTTCGAAGCGAAGTTGGAGCAACAGAAGATTTCCGTGTTGGCGCCCATCGGCACCGCCATTCTCGGCTATCGGGTCGGCGACACTGTGGAATGGCTGGCGCTCGGCGGGACCAGGAAAGTGCAGATCGAAGAGATTCTGTATCAACCCGAAGCCGAGGCCAATACAGCCTCTGACACCGACGTTGAAGGCTAGGCATGCCATATGACCAGGTGTCTCGATCGCACATGAGATCAGGCCTGCCTGTTGATCATCCACGAGAGTGGTTCGAAAGGAGTTGAAATGATCCGCGGAAAGAGACTTTCTCATTGGAAATGGATAGGCGCCCTGGTGCTTGGCGCCTGGGCTATGGGCCTGACGCTGGCTGATGCTCAGACGGAACAGCGGGTGGAGGTGAGGATCCATGACTTTACATTTATCTCGAGTCAGGCCCCGTTGATGTTGAACGCCTCCGCTGTCATCGCGATTCGCAATGAAGACGGTGTGCGGCATAATTTCGAATCGCCGATCTTTCAGGGAATTGCGACGGAAGTAGAGGCCGGTGGAGTCATCACGTATGGACGAGGCATAGGAGGAGTGTTCGTGGATCCCAACGCCAGCGCGGCGATCCGCTTTACGGTGAAGCGTCCCGGCCGGTACGAATTCAAGTGCACGATCCATCCAGACATGAGAGGCGAGCTGTTGTTGCTTAATATCCAAGCGGTGTAGGTCGTTGCAGCCGCCCAACGGTCCGACATAGCTTTATTTAAGATCATGCTAAATACTGAGTCTGAAATTGGACCGTTGGTGTTGGGGCTCACGCCGCCCTATCTTGACGCGAGTTGCCACGAAGCGCTTCATGAGGTCGATCTAGGTACGCTGAAGTCAGAGTTCCGGTCGGCCGAGGAGCACGGACATTGGAGAGGAAGCGCTTGAAGCATCCCCCCAATTTTCTTGTGAGGTCTTACATAAACAGGTAGAGAGCCGCCACAACCCCAAAGAACTCGGACGTGTTCTTGCCTCTTAGGCTTAGCCACGGGCCGGCAATGAAGCCGACGTGTTGATTCCAGTTGTATTCTACGGCCGGAGCGACAGTGAGCAGATTGCTATACCCCTTGCCGACCATCGCCGGGTCGCCGTCAACACCGATGCCTCTGGTTCCGGAAAAGCGCGTCGCGTTGACGGTCTGAAAAC
>JBOHOS010000030.1:0-2232 GCA_050731295.1 Nitrospiraceae bacterium
GATCAGCACCGTGGAATCGGTCACCGACACCAGCTTGACCTTTTCCAACACCTCCCGCATCTGGTTGTTCTTGCCGAGAATGCCTTGGAAGCTGAATTTCCCTTCTAATTCCTCCCTGAGCTGCAGATTCTCCTCTCGAAGCGTCAAAACCTTGGAGACCCGCTCGACGATCAACAACAACTCTTCCATCGAGAACGGTTTCATGATGAAGTCGTAGGCGCCGCGTTTCATGGCCTCCACGGCGGTCTCCACGGAGCCGTGGGCCGTAATAAGCAGAACCTCCGTGAGCGGGGAGCGCTGTTTGCAGACCTGCAGCAGGTCGAGTCCGTTGGAGCCAGGGAGGCGGAGGTCGGTGATGACGATGTCGAACGTCCTGCCGGCTAGGAGATCGAGCCCCTCCTGGCCGGTCGCGGCGGCGCGCACGTCATAGCCGACGGCTTTGAGAGCGTCCGTCATGGAGAGACGGATCAACGGCTCATCATCGATGATCAAGACAGAAGACGGTTTCATACGACTCGCCCGACCGACGCACGCTCCGCCGTCAGGGGGAGGCAGACCGTAAAGACCGAGCCCTTTCCGACCTCGCTATCGACCAGCAGTTGGCCGCCGTGCCGTTCGACGATGCCCAGACTCACGGACAACCCCAAGCCCGTTCCCTCCCCGATGCCTTTGGTGGTGAAGAACGGGTCGAAGATGCGCGGCAGCACATGAGAAGGAATGCCGCAGCCGCTGTCTTCGACTTCGATCGCGCAACGCTCCTCGACCATGCAGGTCCGAATCGTAATCACCCCCCCGTCTTTGATGGCCTGAACCGCATTCAGGATCAGATTCATCAACACCTGTTCGATCATGTGGCGATCCACCATGACCGCCGGCAAGTCGGCGCTCAAGTGTTTTTCCAGCCTGATGCGATGGGCCGTGAAGGTGTGGGTGGTCAACACCAGGACACGTTCTACGACGGTATTCAGATCGGTCGAGGACAGCTCCGGATCATGCTGCTGGGAAAACTCCAGTAATTGGCGAACGATTTTCTGGACGCGACGGAGACCGTCCTCCATGGAGAGGAGATATTCCTCTTGCCGCTCCGGCGACAACATGCCTTTCCGAATGTTGTACAGGCAATTCAGAATGCCGCCCAATGGATTGTTGATTTCATGGGCCACCCCCGCTGCCAGCATGCCGACCGAGACGAGTTTCTCCGAATTTCGGATCTGCTGCTCCAGCTTCTTGGTCGCGGTGATATCGCGCGCGATGCCCAACACTCCCATAATGCCGCCTTCCGGGGAGCAGAGCGGTGACACGCTGACCATCACCACGCGGATGTCACCCGAGCGGGTCATGAGCTCCACCTCATACATTTGCTTGGCGCCGATGTCGAGGGTACTTTTCAAGCGGCGGCCTCGATGGCGCTTGGACAGCAGCGAGAGGTACGGTCGGCCGATCAAATCTTCTTTTCGATAGCCCCACGCTTCGACCTTGCTGTTAACGTAGGTAAACCGCTGCTCGACATCCAATGTGTAGATGACATCGTTCGCGTTCTCTAAAAGATTTTCGAGGTATCGCTTGGTCTCCTCGATTTCTCGCGTGCGCTCTCGCACCTTCGCTTCGAGGTCCTCGCTGTACTGCTGAAGCCGTTGTTCGAAGCGCTTGCGTTCCGTGATATCGTGGAGTTGCACCATGATGGAGGGCGTCGCCCCATCCAAGATGCGAATCAGATCCATCTCGACCGGCCGGATCGTGCCGGGCTGGTTGACCACGTCGATCTCATGCGCGGGCACTTGACTCTCACCCTGCACGATCTTCTTGAACAGGCTCTCCGTGACCTCATGGTAGGCAGGCCGGACGAAGTCAAGAAACGGTCGCCCGACCACCTGCGCCTCGACATACCCCAACGTGTGTTCCTCGCGCTTGTTGACGGCGATCACCCGGCCAAAGGCATCCACCATGAACACCGAATCGGCCGCCAGATCAAAGAGCGCTTTATAGCGTTGCTGTGATTGGGACAGTTGCAGCGTCCGCTCCGCCACCTCCTGTTCCAATTGGATCGTGTAGCGCTGCACCTCGCGCTCGAGACGCTTGCGTTGCGTAATGTCACGGACGAATGCCCGCGAATAGACGAGCCCGCCGCCTTCGGGGTCAAAGAGCGCCGTGGAGTGGATCTCGACCCCGATCGGCGCGCCCTGTTTGGTGAGAAACACGGTTTCGATGGTTCCCTTTCCGTCCGCCATGAGC
>JBOHOS010000031.1:0-6854 GCA_050731295.1 Nitrospiraceae bacterium
ACACGGCTGTGCCACAGAAGCGGTGAGCACCCTCGTCGCCTCGGCCTATTCAGACCCCCGTGTGACCCCCGTGTGACCCGTGTCATTGCGGAGACGTTGCCCAATCTCAGCCCGTCGATCCGTGTCCTGCAGAAGGCGCCTTCTCGCAGATGCAGGGAAGCTCCGAGCCCGGTGTCATTCGATTCGAACACCGCCATCCTTGATTTGAAGAAGCCGCGTCAGGCGGTCGGCGCGTTCACGCAACACAACGGCGTCATGACCCATACCATTATCATCCGCGAGTTGGGAGGATGTCGCGAGCCCTTGTTTCTTTTCGCTCCACCGCTTCGTCGGCAACCGCGACCGCCTCAATCTCGATCAGTGCCTCGGGGGAGTAAAGGGACGTGACCTCGACGATCGTGTCGGCCGGATACGGAGGCGTGAAGTAGCGACCCCGGAGCTCGACGATCTTCGGGAAGTTCGACATATCCCGCAGGAAGATCGTGACCTTGACGACGTTCGCGAGGCTCGACCCGCCGGCACGGAGAACCCGCTTGAGGTTCGCGAAGACCTGTTCGGCCTGGACATCGAAGTCGCCGACACCGACGAGTTGCCCGTTCTGGCCGATCGCTGCCTGACCGGAGATGAAGAGAAGCTCGCCGACGCGATACCCCTGCGAGAGGCGGAAGGGTTCGTACGGGTCCGGATCAATCGTGATTCGCGTGACACACACTTTGTCGCTCATCTCATTTCCTTCTTGCCGGATTCCCTTAGGATTGTCCCGAAGAAAACTGTCGCCTTGAAGGCATCCTTAACCTCATTATGCGGCCGCCGCGAAGAGACGGTGCCTTGACGGTCTCCCATTCCTCCTGGTCCCCTTCAAAGGTTCATGGCCGTCACGCGAGTCTCATCGAGGGATATTTTCGCATCGAGTGCCCGCCATGCTTCGATGCCGCCGGCCAGCGGCCAGACTCGTGTCAGACCTTTCTCGTGTAAGAGCCGAGCCGTGTACACACTGCTCGCATCATTGGGGCAGGCGCAGTAGAGGACGAGATCGCGGTCTCGCGGAAGTTCGTCGTATCGCTTCAGAAGATCTTCGGACGTGATGGCGAGTGCGCCGGGAATTCCCTGCTCGCGTTCCACGTCCATCGGTGAGCGCAGATCCACTATGACCGGGCTCTCACCGGATTCGAGTTTGCCTCTCAATTGTCCGGCCGTGATCCGCGGGATTCGGCGCAACTGCCGGCGCTGGCGCCCCTTATAGAAGATGTACGCGGCCAGGCTCACGACCGCGACGCTCACAAACGCCGGAGTCATGTGAGCGGCATAGGCGAAGGCGGTTTCCAATTGGTCAGTCAAGAGATACCCAAGGCCGACCATTGAGCCCGCCCAAATGAGCGCGCCGAACCCATCGTAGAGGAAGAAGACGGGTACCCTCATCCCAAAGACACCGGCGAGGGGCGGCGCAATCGTGCTCAGGCCGGGAAAGAACTTCGCCACGATGAGCGAACGTGCTCCATGGCGGAGAAAGAACTGCTCGGTGCGCCGCACGCAGGAATCCGGCTCCAGTGCGATGCGGCAGAGCAAAGTTAAGACGCTTCGACCGCGCCGCCGGCCCAATTCATACCACAGCCAATCACCGAGCAATGCGGCGATGACGGCTATCCCCACCGCCGCCCAGGGGTTCAGTGCTCCGCCGCCGGCCAGTGCCCCGGCCGCCACCAACAACGGGATAGCGGGTATCGGCAAGCCCACCTGCTCGGCGAGCACAATGGCGAAGAGCACGCTCGCTCCATGCTCGATCAGGAACGTTGTCACGTCGTTCATCGTCTCCTCTTCGGGTCAAGTCAACGTTCAATTCGTATGGCGTTGCACGCTGGTTCTCAGCAACATGCATTCCCCATTCGTAAAACCGTCGGCCGCCTTCTAAGCGTGTAGAACAGTTGAGATCCGCTTTGGAACGGCCAAGGAATCCTTTACTGTAGGAAGTAACGACGAAGAAAATGCTGCCGATATCTCGGCAGACGCCGAAGGATCGGCGCTACTGAGGACGAGTAATGCCGAGCTTCTGCATTCTGGATTGCAGCGTGGTGCGCTTCATCCCGAGGCGGGCGGCCGCGCCGATTGGGCCACCGATCACCCAATTGACATCCTTGAGCACTTTCAGGATATGTTCGCGCTCCGCGCTCTCAAGCGTCACGGCGGTCGAGGTGATCTCTTTCGGTGGCTTCAACTCGGCAAGCGGAATCTGTAAGTCGGGACCCGGGGAAAGGATGACGGCGCGTTCGATAAAGTTTTCCAACTCGCGGATATTCCCGGGCCACGGATAGCGGGTGAGCGCGGCCATCGCGTCGGTTGGAATGCTCTCGATTCGTTTGTTCATCTGCCGCGAATACTTTTGGGCAAAGTAGCGGACGAGCAGCGGGACGTCTTCCGGGCGTTCGCGGAGCGGCGGCACCGTGAGCGGGAATACGTTCAATCGGTAATAGAGATCAGTACGGAACTGCTTGTCCGCCACCATGTGAGTCAAATCTCGATTCGTCGCAGCCACCAAACGGATATCGACGCGAATCGTGCGTGTGCTGCCCAAGCGTTCAAACTCCTGCTCTTGCAAGACCCGCAGCAGCTTGGATTGCAGTTCCAAGGGAATCTCGCCGACTTCATCGAGAAAAATCGTCCCTCGATGCGCCAACTCGAAGCGCCCGAGCTTTTGCGCGATCGCGCCGGTAAAGGCGCCCTTTTCATGGCCGAATAATTCGCTTTCAAGCAGGCCTGTCGGGATCGCGGCGCAATTCAGTTTCACGAACGTCCGCTCGCGCCGGCCGCTGAGATTGTGGAGCGCGCGGGCGATCAGTTCCTTGCCTGTGCCGGTCTCGCCTTGAATGAGCACCGTCGAATTGGTGGGCGCCACGATTTCAAGCTGCTTGAGGACGCGTTTTAACGGGGGGCTTTCCCCGACGATATCCTCGAAGTTGTATTCGGTCCGAATTTCATCTTCGAGGTAGAGCTTCTCTTTCGTGAGCTTTTCTTTCAGTTCCGCAATCTCGCGATAGGCTAGCCCGTTCTCCACGGCGATGGCGATCTGTTGCGCCACCTGACCCAACAGCTCGACGTCTTCCTGCGTGAACGCATCCTCGCGGCGTCGGCCGACATTCAATCCACCCAGTGCGCGGTCGTGGAGCAGGAGGGGGGCGCAGCAGAAGGATTTGACTCCCTCAGCAAGCAAGCGTTGCGCAACTTCCGATTCCGACGACAAGTCCTTCAGGTCCTGTTCTCCAAATACGGTGGGTTTCCGCGTGGCGATGGCGATGCTGACCGGAGACTTGAAGGTCGGATCGGCCTGCCCTTCGTGGATGACGCTGGTGTTCTTCGCAAAGTCGAGGACATGGACGCGGTACTGGCGTGTCTCCGGCTCGTAGAGGACCAAGCTCGAGCCGTCGTGCTGTAGGACTTTTCGCAAGCATTCACTGACGGCGGTGAATACGTCCCGCAAGTCCAAATGCGAGACCACCGCATTGTTCACCTCGAGCAAGAGCCGCAGACGATCGCGCTCTCGCGTGAGCTGCTCCTGCGCGGTCTGGGCCGATTCGTAATGCAGCGCATCGTCGACCGCCACGGCCACTTGCTTGGCCACCTGGTGGAGGAACTGCACCTCCGTCTCTCCAAATGCGCAAGGCGTGAAACTGCCGAATCCCATCGCCCCTAACCGCCGCATGGCGGTCGTGAGCGGAAGCAAGCAATACGATTGTACGCCAAGGTTACGCAAAATCGGCGTCACTTTCGGGAATCGCGTTTCTTCATCGCGGCACGGCACGACTAATGGCTGCTGGGTTTGGAACACCCATCCACCGACCGAGTCCTCCATCGGCAACTCAAAACCTGGAGGGATACTCTCGGCCTCCGAAGTCCCCAAGGTATGAGTCTTCATGACGTTCCGTTCGGCATCGTGCAGAATGAGCGCAATGAATTGGAACCGGACCACTGCGGGAAGGCGCTTGGCAAGGTCGCGAAACAGCGCGGTGAGATCGCGATGCGCGGCAATGGATTCCGAGACGTCTATGAGCGCCCGGTATCGCTCAATCAGAAAGTCGGCGTTGATCGAAGGAGCGTCATTCATACGTGGAGAAGTGCGCCAATGTCGGTTCAGACAGCATACGCCAGGACCTTCCCGAAAATCACTAGTCGGACAAGGAGCTGTGAGTTCAGCAGTGAATTCATCGCCGGCCTTAGTGTATCCTCAGCGCAGGTCATTGGGAGGTGCCGTATGGACTCCACTCGTTATTTATTGGTGGGCGGCGGCTTGGCGTCCGGCCAGGCCGCCAAGCAACTCCGCCAGCAAGAGCCTGAGGTGAAGATTGCCCTGGTCGCTGAGGAGCCCTACGTACCATACGATCGCCCCCCGCTGTCCAAAGAGTTCATGCGAGGTGAGAAGGCCAGAAAGGACATCTTCTTCGAGTTGCCGCAGTACTTCGAGGAACACCATATCGAGTTGATCCTGGGCACCGCTGTTCAACGCCTGGACCTGTCGAACAAGACCGCCGCTCTTGCGAATGGCCGGACGTTTGCGTTTGAAAAAGCGCTCATTGCCACCGGCGGTCGGCCGGTCCGGCTGACACTTCCCGGACAGGACCTCTCCGGCGTCCACTACCTGCGAACGCTTGATGACTCAACCGCGATTTCGGCTGAGGCGACGCCGGGTCGAAGCGCGGTCATCATCGGCGCCGGTTTCATCGGGATGGAACTAGCCGCTTCGCTGACCCAGCGGGGCGTGCATGCGACCGTGGTCGAAACGCAAGCCCGCATTTGGCCGCGCTTTGCCGATGAGATCTTGGCAAAGACTGTTCAGGACTACTGCACCGGCAAAGGCGTGAACTTCCGGACGAACGATCAGGTGATGGAGATTCGCGGCATCGAAAATGTCTCATCGGTACTGATGAAATCGGGCGAGGCGCTTTCCTGCGACTTCGTCTGTATTGGGGTTGGGATCGTGCCGAACGTCGAGATGGCTCAGCAGGCGGGGCTGGCCATCAATAACGGCATTGTCGCAAATGAGTACTTACAGACTTCGCATCCCGATATCTACGCCGCAGGCGATGTCGTCAACTATGTGGACCCCCTTTTTGGAAAACGGCGTCGTGTAGAGCATTGGGGGCATGCTGAATATTGCGGGCAACTCGCCGCGCAAAACATGGCGGGGGCGAACAATCGCTATGACCTCCTTACCTACATTTGGTCGGATATCTTCGACCTTCATCTGGAGTTTGCCGGAGACGAACATGAGCACGATCAGGTCCTGACCCGCGGGAGGGTAGAGGACAAGTCCTTTATGATCCTCTATCTCAAGCAGCACGCGCTGCACGCGTACTTCGCGGTCAACGCGAGCGCGAAAGATTTCCCGCCTTTACAACGACTGATCCGCCAGAAGAAGAACCTGAGCGGCAAGGAAGCGCAACTTCAAGATCCCGCGATTTCGATCAAAAGCCTTTTCTGATGGGATACTGTCATACGGCTCTTTGCGCAAACCGCAACAGCGCCGGCAGTCGTCATGCGAAGGACAAGGTTGGTACACGGTTCTACGCCTGTCTCATCGCGCGCTCGACCGCAGCTCTTCGAACGCACGCCGCTCCAGAATGGCTGCGTCACCATATTCCTGACGAGTGCGTTCGAGAACGGGCTCTTCCAAATAACAGAACGGGCAGACCTAATCACTCCAGACGGTTATGCAAACGTTTCGTGCCATTGCTAACGTTCCATCGACGCATATGCATGGTGTTCAGCAGCGCATGCGAGCACACACCGCGAGGCTGTTTGAGGGCCCATGCGCGGATCAGAGCATCTCCCGCGCACGCGGGCCAGTCGGAGGCGGGAACAGGCGATCAATCTCGGCGCGCTGTTCCCCGATGGTTGAACGGGCGGTTGGCTTACTTTCGCTAGATCCTCGATCCGAACGCCTTGTCAGCTCGGAGGCGTTCGCGTGCGAAGTGATCTATACGAGGTTTTTCTCAACCCCCGGGCATCACCTAGAAAGCTTGGCTGCAAGGACATCGACCTTTTCGATAACAGGCGGCTTCGCGAACAGCTCGGACGCTTTCTCCTTCAATGCTGCCGCGACTTTTCCCGAGAGGTGCGCTTGCCGGCCCGACTCGTCCGGGAATGTGTCGAAGATACCGAAGGTCGAGGGCCCCAATTTGATGCCGTACCAGGTGGTGGTCGCGGACTCCTCCTGGACCACCGGCAGGCCGCCGCGGAGGAAGTTTTCGACGTCCGCCTCTTTCCCGGGTTTTGCCTCCAGTCGAACGAGCAAAGCTACCTTCACCATGTTCCTATCTCCTTTCGATGGTTGTACGCTGCGCCCGCGATTCTCGCTACGCGCGCCAGCATGCCCGCAGGTCAGGTGGAAGACCCCCTCGACTGAGAATATTGCACTTCTCATATTGCCTATCGGATAGCGAATGAAGATAGAGGTTCGGCGGTTCTCGACCATTTTTTCATCTACCTGCGGGAGGCAGTCCAGCAGGGAAATAAATCGTTTGACAAATGCCCGTTGAGAAGCGCATAGAAAACGAAAAAGCCGCTGCCGTCCTTTCGTATCGCGTGACAACCTGCTCTTTATGCCAGACGACTTGTCTTGGAAAGGACATCCGTTATCTGACCAGAGACGTTGAAAAAACAGGACGTTGTTTGAACCACGGCTTGAGGCTGCGACAAGCTGTCCAGAAGAATTCCTGTAGATATTCTGCTCAGACCTCACTATGTTATTCAGATGCCGTTGATTCGCCGCCCTTTTTCTGGATTGCGCGCACGGGTTCGAGACTGGCCTCAAGCTTGCCCTCTCATCGAAGAAAAATCAGGTCATCGACGGCAGGAGGGATGAG
>JBOHOS010000032.1:0-6689 GCA_050731295.1 Nitrospiraceae bacterium
GTGCTGGGCTTCAACAAGTCGGGCAAGGAAATAGCCCGCATCCAGGTCGAAGAGCCGATCTATATCCGACCGGCCGAACGCGTCAACTGGCTGTAAGTCCACGCCGGTGGCAGTGCAACGAGGGCAGGAGCTCGCAAGGGCTCCTGCCCTCTTCTTTTCCTTGGTCGTTCCGACGCCGTTTCGAGGCCGCCACTCGCAGATGGTGAACCCCTGTGAACCGCCGATCTTTTGAACACGAATGAGGTCATGCGTCGGCAGTAGTGCAGCGCCGGACGCATCAGAACGCTTTCAGGAAGTCCGGACACGAATCATCTAAGAGGGGAGCACGTCTTCGCTGCGCCACGTCTTCTGCGCACCGTGAGCCTCGCTTCGTGAGTTTCCCCGTTTGTCTTCGACGATCATCCATCGAGTTTATTCAGTCCGTATCGAGTCATCGAAGGAGGATTGAAGGGGGAGAAATCGGCCGTTTGTTCGATGATGAAGACGGGATTGACAGAGAAGTTCAAGACGAGTATGTTTAGCGCTCCCGAATGGGACAGCGGTGTCCTCATGAGGGCAGTGCTGCACCAATTTTTCAGTAGGGGCCGGGGCGTTGTCGTCGTCTCACCGTCATTCAATCAAACTATCATTCGGGCCGCTTTATGCAGACTACTACTACCTATTTACATGAGGTAAGGAGGCCGGTTATGAACCGTACTATCGTTCCCTTTCACTTTCTTCGACGTGTGACCGGCGTGATCGCCGGCGGCGTGTTGTTGTGCCTGCCGCTTGGCGTCTCAGCCGAATCTTCATCTTCTCATGAAGATCATGTCTCCGCGCAGCAAATTTCTGCGCCGCAACAGGCGGGGGATTGGGCGCAAAAACTCAAAGGACAGACGGTGGTTGAGGACAGTCTGGAAGGTCGGCCCGAACGGGCTGCCATGGTGGAGCGGCAACATGACCGAATCATGCTTCAGATGGGGCAGGATGCCTCGATGCAGCACACGGACGGACTCTACAATAATATGTCCATGATGCATCAGTACGGAGCCGGCGGTCAGGACATGTTGCTGGTGTCGGATCCTCGAAATGAGCCGGTGGCGATGCAAGGCGGCCGGTGCCCGGCGACTGCGCCGGTGAGAACCTATGATATCTCCGCGATTAATGTCGAAATCTCGATCAACCAGTGGCTGGATTACTATCCCGGCTACATGTACGTGTTGAGCGAGAATATCGATAAGGTGCGTGAGGAAGAGGCGAAAAACACGACTGGTCGCGAGAAAGAGGGGCATGATCCGGGCGCCGTCGCGAACGGGTTGCAGAACCAATGGATTCAGCCTCTCGTGATCCGGGCAAACCAGGGCGACTGCCTGAGGATCAAGCTGGAGAATCAGCTGGAAGGCGGCGAGGATGTCAGCCTTCATATCCATGGCTCCAGCATGGTGGTCACTTCCACCGGCAAAGCCGCGACCACGACCAACCCGGATTCCATCGTCCCGGAGGGCAAGAGCCAAGACTTCGAATGGTATATCCATCCGGCCACCCAGGAAGGTGGGCGGCAATTTCACAGCTATAGCAACGACCGAGAGCTGACCGTGATGGGTCTGTTCGGCACGTTTGTGGTTGAGCCGAAGGGCTCGGAATATTTGGAGCCGGTCGGCACGGGGGATCCGACCCCGCAGCGGAGTGGCTGGCAGGCGATCATCAAGAATGGAACGGGGCCGGATTTTCGCGAGTTTGTCATCATCTATCACGAGGTGGGGGACGAAGCATTCCGACCGGTGAATAAGAAAGGCGAGTTCCTGCCGCAGCGTGATCCGCTGACCGATGCCTATCGACCGGGAGGACGGGCGATCAATTATCGCAGCGAGCCGTTCGGCATTAACAACATGCACGTGCAGCACGAATACTTCGGGTTCGAAGATGAATCGATGGGGTACAGCTCCTACACATTCGGAGACGTCCCGACTACGATTCCCCGTTCTTACATGGGGGATCCGGCCAAGTTCCGTCTCGTCCACGGGGGGTCCGAGGTCTTCCATTCGCATCACCCGCATGGTGGTACCATTCGGTGGCCGCGCAGCCCGCGAGCGATCGATGATATGAACCTGTGGTATACGGCCACGAACGGTCCTGTGAAATATCCGGTGATTCGCGCGAAGACGGACCGCGTGGATGTGGAAGTCATCGGACCGTCGGAAGCCCTGGACCTGGAAACGGAATGCGGATCGGGTCTCTGCCAGCAATTGGCGGGGGACTTCCTGTTTCACTGCCACGTGGCGCATCACTACGTCGCGGGCATGTGGGGGTATTGGCGCGTATACAACACTTTGCAAGTCGGCGAGTCTCGTAACGATGTCATGCCGGATCTTCGCGAACTCCCGGATCGCAAAGGCCGGATGAAGGACGGAGTGACGTCCGATCAGCTCGCCGGCAAGACAATGGACTGGTTCGGCAAGACGTTCAAGATCGTCGAGAAAGGGAAGAGCAACTGGAAGTCCAATCCGGCTGTGATCAACATCAAGGATTGGGTGGACATGCAGTTGCCGACACAGGGCAAGCCGGGGCACAAGGATGATGAGAAGGGCCAGATCGTCTCCTATGACGCAACCGTGCTCGACTGGACCTGGAACGGAAACCGGGCGATGGCGGAGAAGGAAAGTACGATCGACAACCCGAAGTACAAGTCCGCCACGCCGGGGAAGCGGCGGCCGATCCTGTTCGAGCCGACGACCGGCAAGGTGGCGTGGCCGCATCTCACGCCGCATTTCGGCAAGCGGGTGATGTTCTCGCCCCGGCATAACGGCGCACCCTGGTTGGATATGATCGCCCGGGACGAGAATGGGGAGCCGAGCCTCGGTCAATCGACGCCGGGCGAGCAAGGGCGTTGGAGCCTATGTCCGGAGAACGCCGGGCGCAAGGATTACAACGTGCATTTCATCAAGCTGCCGATCAAGATCGCGAAGGCGCAGGGCAAGGAACCCCCGGTGATCGATCCCACTGGATTGATCTACGTTTTGCATGAGGAAGAAGAAGCCATTCGAAAGAACGACGATCTGAAGTATCCGCTGGTCGTGCGCGGAAATATCTATGACTGCATCGATTGGATGCTGACGAGCGAATGGGACGATGATGATTATACGAACTTCCAGTCATCGAAGATCAACACGCACTGGCATTTCTTGCAGTTCGATAACCAGTCATCGGATGGCGTGATCACCGGCTTCTCCTATGAGCAGTCGGTGCGGCCCTTCACCATGCTGGAGAAGAAGGTAAAAAAGGGCCTGCCGATGCCCATGAATACGGTCCTCACCGCGGCTGCCAAGAAAGGCGCGCGCACCATCACGGTCAAAAATGCCGGCCAGTACCATGTCAACACGGAACTCCTGGTCGGGGCAGATAACGTGAAAGGCAATGAAATTGCCAGAATCAAGGAGATCAAAGGCAGCACGATCACACTCACGAGGCCGCTGAAGTTCGATCACCCGGCAAAAGACATCATCACGGTCGAGTTCGTCAGGCAGCGGTTTTGGGTGGATGCCGACGTGGGCACGGTGTTCTGGCACGACCACGCATTCGGCGCCACGACCTGGCCGCACGGCGGATTCGGCACGTTCATCGCCGAGCCGGTCGGATCGACCTATCATGACCCGAAAACCGGTAAAGAGGTTCGGAGCGGACCCGTGGCCGACATCCGGACGGTCGAACCGGTCGGGTATGGCGTGAACGGCAGCTTCCGGGAATTAACGGTCCAGGTGCACGACACCGTGCCGCATACGGTGAATATTGTGACAGCGGGCAATCCTCCCGGGCAGCCGATCGAAGTCGCGCTGGAAGCCGGCAAGACCGTCTCGTTCATGATGCCGGAGAAAATCTATAACACGCCCATGCCGTTCCTGAACGGCGGGACGCATACGACCGGCAGCGGCCTGAACTTCCGAGCGGGACCGATTGCGCAACGACTCGCGAACAATCCTGATTCTTCACAGATCTTCAATAGCGCCATCCACGGCGATCCCTACACGCCGTTACTGCGGGCGTATGTCGGGGACACGATGGTGTTTCGTCTACTCCATACCCTCATGAACGAAACGATGACATGGACTGTGTCCGGCCATACGTTCCTCTCCGAGCGGTATGCGGGTGACGCCAACCGGAAGAACTCCATGCATATCGGAATCGCCGAGCGGTATGACCTCGTCGTGCCGAAAGCGGGTGGACCGAGATTGCAGCCGGGCGATTACATTCATTTCAACGGTCGCTCCTCCAAGTTCTCTGAAGGCGGATGGGGCATCGTCCGGGTGTTGGATAAGGAGACGCAGGATCTGCAGAAGCTCCCGGCTGGCTATAGCGGGCGGAATGAGATTCCGAAGGCGATGCCGGTCTGCCCGGCTGATGCGCCGGTCAAGAACTTCAACGTGGTCGCGCAGGACTTCCCGACTATGAAGTTCAATCCGAATGCCCCGGAAGCCATCGAAGTGGACTTTGAGCGGAAGATCCAGATTGCCAATCCAGAGGCGAAGATCTATACGTTGGAGGAAGAAGCCTCCAAGGTCGCGGAAGGGTTGCAACCGATGCCGCTGACCTTACGAGCGAACATCGGGGACTGCATCAAGATCAACCTGAAGAACAAAATGAAGGCGAGCCGCGCCTCGTTCTCGGCGATCAGCTTGGCCTTCGATCCGAAAGATTCGTTGGGCGCCAATGTCGGTAACAATCAGGGCGACCAAACGATTGCCCCGGGTGAGAACCGCACGTACACCTACTACGCGGATCCGTTCTTGGGCGAGATTTCATCATTGGTCTGGGATTGGGGCAATGTGATGACCAATCCGCGCGATGGGCTTTTCGGAGCCATCGTCATCGGACCGAAGGGCGCCAAGTATCGCGATCCGAAGACGGGAGCGGATATTTCGAACAAGAACAGTTGGGTGGCCGATGTAATCGTGGACCGGACGATTCCGGGCTATGAATATCGGGCCAACTACCGGGATGCGGCCCTGTTCTTCCAGGATGAGGACAACATTATCGGGACCAGCTTCATGCCCTATGTCCAGAACGTGGCGGGTTTGACCGGCGTGAACTACCGGTCGGAGCCGTACAAATATCGTGAGGAAGTGGGGTGCTCGCTGGGCAAGATGTTCCAGCCCTGCGTGGCCGACAAACCGGAGGACCCGGTGACGCCGATTATCGAAACGCACGCGGGAGATCCGGTGCGGATCCACGTATTCGGCGCGAACAACGAACAAAATCAGATGTTCAGCGTCGAGAAGCATGAGTGGCCGATCGAGCCGTTCATGCGTGGCGCCGACCAGATCAGCGTCGTGGAGTTCTCCGGGTCGGAGACGATCGATGCGTTTATCGGGTCGGCGGGCGGACCCTATCGGCTGCCGGGCGATTATGTCTGGAGCAATCAGCGGCTTCCCTACTCGCAGTCGGGCCAGTGGGGCTATTTGCGGGTGCTTCCCGCCGGGGATCAGCGCCTGTTGCCGCTCAGCGGCGCTGCGGCAGGGGCAAAGAAAGCCGAGATCGATCAGCCGTCTCCACCGCAGGCTGTTCCGGTTGCGTCTCGGTAATCTTCGACTGCCTGTGCATACCGGGGGGAGCCATTCGGCTCCCCCCTTTTTTTTCGCCGGCGCGTTGGGTAGTATGAGAAATATCGACTCAACTTGAATCTCTGCACCCGGAGGATGGTCATGCGTTCTTTCACTCCCATGATGTGGATTGGCCTGTGTTTGGTCGTGACGCTGATCGCTGCGGGACCGGCGTGGTCCTATGAAGAGATCACCGTCACCGATGGCAGCACCATTACCGGAACGGTGACCTTAAGCGGCGGGAAGCCGACACCCAAAGGATTTAATCTGATTACCTTTCCCGATCCGGTGTACTGCGGGAGAATCTCCACCGGCACGGGTTGGCGCTTGCTGGAGGAGTTCAACACCAATCCTAATGGCGGACTCAAAGATGTCGTGGTCTGGCTGGCGGAAGTACCGAAGGGCAAACCATTCAATTTCATCGCCCCGCGGATTGAGGCGCGTGACTGCCGCTTTCTTCCATTCGTCACGACGGTGCGGGATCATGACCAAGTGGTGGTCATCAATATGGATCCCGTGATGCACGATATCCAAGCGTATGAGACGTCGCAGTTAGGTCCCCGCGTTTTATTCAACACACCGCTTCCCATGAATCCGCACCACGCTCGGGAGGTCAGCGCGCACACGCACGAGCATCTTCCCGGAGAGCCAATGACTCAGAAGGTGAATCTGACCAAGGGACGCCGGATTTTTGTTATGCAATGCGGGTTCCATGCCTATATGGTGAGCTGGGGCATGGCGGTCGAAAATCCCTACTATGCCGTGACTGGTCAAGACGGCAAGTTTTCCCTTGCCGACGTTCCTCCCGGCGAATACACACTCGTCGCGTGGCATCCCGAAACCGGACCGATGCTGGAACGGAACATCACCGTGCCGGCAACAGGAAGCGTGTCGGCTGATTTCGAATTCAAAGCTCCGGTGGGGCGGCGGAGCGCGCATGAAATGGTGGACAACCCGCATTACGGTCTGGGATCGTTGGGAAAGCCTGTAGAAATCCTGCCGACGTTGAAACGCCAGATCCCATAACGGAGCGCGAAATGTCTTGGAATAGGCTTATTGTCGTCCTCTGCATGACATGGTCTTGCCTGCTCGTCTCATCCGGGTACGGTTATGACG
>JBOHOS010000033.1:0-1492 GCA_050731295.1 Nitrospiraceae bacterium
ACATCACCGACCGTGTGCTGATGGAGCAGGAAAAGGCTCGCCTGGAGGCGCAGAAGACCTACCTCCAGGAGGAAATTCAAACCGAGCACAATTTCAAGGAAGTGATCGGAACCGCGCCGGCGATCAAGAAGGTCTTGCGGGCTAGCGCGCCGGTGAACGCGCCTTTTTCATGGCCGAATAATTCACTCTCGATCAGTCCGGCCGGGATCGCGGCGCAGTTTACTTTGACCAACACGCCGTCTTTCCGCTTGCTCAGGTGGTGAATGGCACGGGCGATCAGTTCCTTGCCGGTGCCGGTTTCGCCGGTCACCAGCACGGTTGCATCGGTTGCCGCGACTCTCTCGATCGCCTGACACACTTTCTTGATCGCCGCCGAGGTGCCGATCATCTCTTCGAAGTCGTGCTCGGTCTTAATCTCCTCCTGCAGGTAGACATTCTGCGCTTCAAGCCGAGCCTTTTCTTGTTCCATCAGCACCCGGTCGGTGATGTCCACAAACATTGTGCGGGTAAACTGGCCGGTCGGGTCAGGCTTGGACCACCATTGGATCCACAGCGGCTTGCCGTTGTCCTTGCGGCGCAGTTCGAGCACGACGCCGCTGGTATCGGTCCCGCGGCCAATGGACGCCAGCGCCTCCCGCAAGCGGCGCTGGGCATCGGGCGTGTCCGGGATGAAAGATTTTCCATACGTTCCGGAGACTTCTTCGGGCGTGATACCCAAGCTTCTCATCGCCGCGCGGTTGGCTCGGATAAAACGGGTATCGAGCCCTTCATGCACATACGCAATCGGAGCCTGGTCGAACAAATCACGAAACCGCTCCTCGCTTTCGGCCAGCGCCTGGCTCGCCTGATGCCTCAATTCCTCGTGCGCCAGGCAATTGTCCAGGGCCACCGCCACGGCGCCGGTCACTTGCTCAAGAAACTCCCGCCGCAGATGCTCATAGGCCTCTTTAGCGGCGGCCATGAAGAAGAGGGCGCCGCGCGCTCGAT
This sequence comes from Nitrospiraceae bacterium, assembly GCA_050731295.1. Taxonomy (GTDB): domain Bacteria; phylum Nitrospirota; class Nitrospiria; order Nitrospirales; family Nitrospiraceae; genus JBOHOS01. The sequence continues at coordinate 988 of JBOHOS010000033.1, forward strand.
CGCCGCTGACCAGCGGCATCGCGCAGAGAGACTCCATCTCTTGACTCGACATCACCTCAAACGTGACCGGAAAACGCTCACGGAACTCATCACGGGATCCGGCGACAAACCAGGTACGGTTTTGCAAGACCCAGTTACAGGCCGTGCCCGCAGCCGGTAGCACCGTGAGCTGGGTCGGCTCCCCGCCCGTCGGAATCCGGGATAGGATGTGCCCTTGCAGTTTTTCGCCCTCCTCGATCGGCAGTTCGATGCCGAATCGCTCGGTCGGGAACACCCTCTTCAGGCAGTCGGCCAGGGCGCCGAACAGATCGTCGCGATTCAGATGGCGTCCGATCGCTCGGTTGATGTCGAGCAGGGTGGCAAGTTCCTGGTTCAGGCGCTGAACGTCTTGGTCGGCCCGCGCACTCGTCATCCCCTACTCCCGTATAGAACCTCATCTCGATCTGTAGTCTTGTCTCACCGACAATCGTTACATAAGAAGGAATCGGATCAGAGCTAACAGATT
>JBOHOS010000034.1:0-1417 GCA_050731295.1 Nitrospiraceae bacterium
GTCCAGGACCGCGGTCAATTGAGCGCGCCTGGCACCGGTGGAGTCAAAGGCGCCGGCTTTAATCAGCCCTTCCAAGACTCGTTTGTTGACCTTGTGCAGATCGATCCGGCGGCAAAAATCGGCAAAAGACTTGAAGCGTCCCGTCTCGTTCCGAATCGCAATAATCGAGTCAACCGCTCCTTCGCCGACGTTCTTGATCGCCGCCAAGCCGAAGCGAATTCCTCCCTCGACCACAGTGAAGTCGGTTTGACTTTCGTTCACGTCCGGGGGAAGGACGGAGATGCCCAAATCGCGGCATTCCGTGAAGTAGCCCACCATTTTATCGGCATTCCCCATTTCGCTGGTCAGGAGCGCCGCGAGGAATTCTGTGGGGTAGTGCGTTTTCAGGTAGGCGGTCTGATACGTGACAAGAGCGTAGGCCGCCGAATGGGATTTGTTGAATCCATACCCCGCGAAATATGCCATGAGGTCGAAGAGTTTTTCGGCCTTTTTCTCGGGCAGATGGTTTTGCTTCGCGCCCTGAATGAACAGGGTTTTCTGCTTGTCCATCTCCTCGGGCTTCTTTTTGCCCATCGCCCGCCGCAAGAGATCGGCTTGTCCCAATGAGAATCCGGCGATTCTGTTGGCAATTGCCATGACCTGTTCCTGATACACGATGACGCCGTAGGTGTCCTTGAGGATCGGCTCCAAGTACGGCGGGTCGTAGGCAATCTGCGATGGGTCGCGTTTCCGCTTGATGAAATCGTCCACCATGCCGCTTTCGAGCGGGCCGGGGCGATAGAGCGCCAAGATGGCGATCAAGTCCTCAAAGTGTTCGGGTTTGATTCTGACCAGCAGGTTGCGCATCCCTGGGCTTTCCAACTGGAAGATTCCCGTCGTTTTGCCCGAGGAAAGAAGGACATAGGTCGCGTGATCATCCAACGCGAGATTGGCCATGTCGATGGCGAGGCGGCGATCCAAGCGGGACTGGTGTTCGTCGTGGATAAGCCTGACGGCGTGATGGATCATCGTGAGCGTTTTGAGGCCCAGAAAATCGAACTTCACCAGTCCAATTTTCTCCACGTCGCCCATGGAGTATTGGGTCACGATTTCGTCATTGGCCCCCTTATAGAGGGGCACGTGGTCCGTGAGCGGCTCCTGAGAAATGACCACGCCCGCCGCGTGCGTGGAGGCATGTCTCGCGAGACCTTCCAGCGACCGCGCAATCGTCATCAGTTCGCCGATTTTGGGATCAGTCTGGGTCAATTCATGGAGCCTGGGTTCAAGGCTCAGCGCCTGTTCCAGCGTGATGTTGAGCTGATTGGGAACCAGTTTGGCCACCCGGTCCACCTCAGCATAGGGGATCTCCATCACGCGCCCGACATCTCGGATGGCGGCTTTGGCCCCCAGGGTGCCGAAGGTGATGATTTGACACACG
>JBOHOS010000035.1:0-2592 GCA_050731295.1 Nitrospiraceae bacterium
AATTAGGCTACTTCGGCGCTTTTCATGGCCACTGACCATGCACCGTTTCCACGACGCCTGGAGGGGTTACGACTTCAGTCCAATTGCATCGTTCATGGGAGAAACGCATAGTGGAGGTAGTTTGCTGGAGGCTGTGACATGAACACGACGCTCTTTGTTGATGGTCTTGCCCGTGAGCTTACCAACGAACGTCCCACAATGGGTGCCGCTTGATCCAAGCAATCTTCATATATGTTCTTCATACTTCGCTTGCTCTGGTCTCGCCGCTCTTGTGTGCTCCTCCTCGGCATATACCTTCCTTCTCACGTAGAGGAAACCTATCATGCAGGCATTGACCAGCCAGATCCTCATGATGCTGCCCATTCTTTCGCTAGGAACGCCCTGCCCGGTAAGGCTTTGAGTCGCGGGACTCTGCCGTTTCACCATTTGACTAGAGCCATACATATTGCCCCAGAGCGCTTTCCCGCGGCCGGATGCCCAGCCACTTACCAAGGCCGTGTAAACGCGAGCGTCCTCGCTCATTGCTGCACACGAAGGCAAGGAGTGGACCGTCGAACTGCAGCCATTTCTGATCCTTCTCCTTGCAGTTCCTCTTCAGAAAAATGCTGTCGTAGTTGAACCCGATAGCGCACTATTTCCTGGTTTCCTTCATGAACCCTCTTGGATGAATGAACTCATCAAGGACCCGCATAGCGGATTTTCATATTTCCGCTAGGATAATAGGGAGAATATTACTTGTGAGGCGGTACCGTAGGTGGGGCAGATGCCGGCCAAATACCTGATCAGCCTTGCGCTCCTGACCATGGCGTACTTCATAGCCGGCAAATTCGGACTACTCTTAGCCTCCATTCATACTAATGCCACACCCGTCTGGCCACCGACAGGCATTGCTCTCGCGGTGTTTGTCCTGCTTGGGCTTCGCGTGTGGCCGGCCATTTTCACCGGTGCGTTCTTGGTCAACCAAGTGACGGCTGGTTCCGTGGAAACCTCTCTTAGTATTGCGGTGGGCAATACGCTCGAAGGAGTGGCGGGGGCTTACATGGCGATCCGGTGGGCCAATGGTCGACACGCGTTTGAGCGGATTTCACATGTATTCACGTTTGTCCTTCTGACGGCCATTTTCAGCACCATGATTAGTGCCACCGTGGGGGTGACGAGCTTGGCCATCACGGGTCAGGCCCCATGGCAGAACTATGGGTCGATTTGGTGTACGTGGTGGTTGGGCAATACAACGGGTGATTTGTTGGTCGCACCCGTGCTTTTACTCTGGTGCGGGGCCAATCATCCTCGATGGACTCGTATCCAGACCTTGGAACTCAGCCTCTTGATGCCTGCGCTTGTCTTCGTGGGCCTCATGCTGTTCGGAGGATGGCTTCCTATTAACGACAAAAATTATCCCATCGCGTTCCTGTCTATCCCCTTCCTTGTCTGGATCGCATACCGATTTGGTCCTCGAGAGACTGCGACCGGCACTTTACTCCTCTCAATAACTGCTATTGGAGGAACTCTTCATGGTTTTGGGCCCTTTGCCCGAATCTCAACAAATGAATCACTTCTGCTGCTGGAGACATTCATGAGTGTGACAGGAGTGATGGCCATGGCGCTTGCCGCTGGCGTGGCTGAACGGAAACACGCTGAGGCAGTGCTCCGCCAGGCTCACGCCCAATCAGAGGAGCGGGTACACCAACGCACGGCAGCGCTTCACGAACAGACCGAGGCCCTTTCTGCGCTTATCCAAGCAGCCCCTGTCGCCATACTTAGCCTCAATCCCGAGGGGCAAACGACACGATGGAACCCGGCCGCCGAGCGCATCTTCGGATGGTCTGCAACGGAAGTCCTCGGTAAACCCCCGCCGTTCATTCCAGCGGCCAAACTCGAAGAATTTCGGATATTACGGCAGCGTGTCTTGGCGGGGGAGACCCTTGCTGATATAGAACTTCAACGGCGACGGAAGGATGGCAGCCCTATAGTCGTCCACCTTTCCGCCGCTCCGTTACGTCACGCTGATGGGAGAATTACCGGTGTCATGGGTACGCTGGTGGATTTCACCGAATGGAAGGTCCTCGAGGAGCAGGTTCGCCAATCACAAAAAATGGAAGCAGTGGGACGACTCGCCGGTGGTATTGCCCATGATTTCAACAATCTGCTGATGGTGATCATGGGGTACACCGAGATGCTGCTAAGGACTCTATCCGAGACCGACCCTACAGGTCGAAAAATGGTGCAGATCCGCAATGCGGGCAAGCGCGCTTCCGAACTGACTGCGCAACTGCTCGCATTCAGTCGCAGACAGGTCATTCAACCTAGAGTCATCGACCTCAATGCCATCCTGCTGGAGATCGACACCATGCTCCAGCGACTGATCGGAGAGAACATTCAGCTATTCACGATCCTGGGAGAGGACTTAGGATTCATTAAAGCTGATCCAGGTCAGATGGAACAAGTCGTGGTCAATCTTATTGTCAATGCTCGTGACGCCATGCCGCAAGGAGGAAAGGTGATTGTCGAGACATCGAATGCGGACTTCACCAGGCCCGAAAGATTTGGCCTCGCTGTCATCCCGGCCGGGCATTACGTTACGCTGGTCATCTA
>JBOHOS010000036.1:0-3246 GCA_050731295.1 Nitrospiraceae bacterium
AACGCGTCGTCGTAGTCAATCTCCAGTCTTTTCCAGTAGTCAGACCCATACCCGTGAACGAGTTCCTCGTACTCCTGCTTCAACGGATGGTAGGGTTCCTTGCAGGCCTGGCAAATCCGCTTGCACAGCCGTTTGGCGATGATGCCCAGCATGGCGTCGGCAAAGTTGAACGGATCACACCCCAGGTCCAAGACGCGCGTCACGGTTTCAACCGAACTGTTCGTGTGCAGGGTGCTGAGCACCAGATGACCGGTGAGCGAGGCTTCAATCGCAATGTCGGCGGTTTCCTTGTCGCGCATCTCCCCGATCATGATCACGTCGGGATCGGCCCGTAGGAAGGCACGCAAAGCCACGGCGAAGGTAAAGCCGATTTTCGGATGAACCTGGACCTGGCGGAGGCCGTCCTGCGTGATCTCGATCGGATCTTCGGCGGTCCAGATCTTCCGTTCATCCGTATTGATCGAGCCCAGGAGCGCATGCAGGGTCGTGGTCTTGCCGGAACCCGTCGGTCCCACGCACAAGATAATGCCGTATGGCTTTTCGACGAGCCGCTTGAGTTGATCGAGGCTCCGCCGTGAGAACTCCATCGCGTCAAGAGGCATCGGCTCCTTGGCCGTCAGGACTCGCATGGCCACGTCTTCGTTGTACCCGGCGGTCGGAATCGTGGCCACGCGAAGCTCAATCTCATGGTCCCGGCCGAGCTTATACTTGATCTTGCCGTCCTGGGGCTTGCGGCGCTCCGCGATGTCGAGGTTGGCCATAATCTTGAACCGCGACACGATAGCCCGCCGGTAACTGGGCGGGATCGTCATGTACTTGAAGCAGGTCCCGTCCGCCCGGAAGCGAACGACCGTTTCCTTCTTGTCGGAATAGGGCTCGATGTGGATGTCCGAGACGTCGAGCCGATACGCGTCCGCAATGATCTGGTTGGCCAGGCGGACAATGGCGCTATCATTCTCATCGATCGGTCCGCTGCCAATGTCCAGCAATTGCTCCTGCTGAGCCTCATTGACCAACTCGCCCAGAATCTCGGTGATGGAGGAGCCGTCCTCATGGCCCGTCGCCGCCACCAGGAATTTGAGAATGTCTCGGCGCAGGCCGACCGCGAACCGAATGGTCAGGCCGGGGAACGCCCGCCGGATATCCATGCCCTTGTCGATGTCATGAGGGTCGTCGATGAGAATATCGAGGATCTTGTGTTCACGCTTGAGAGGGATCCAGCAATTCTTTTTGAGATAGTCCACGCTGAGGTTCTTCAGCAACTCAAGGTCGGGGAGCATACGCTTGTTGTACCCGATATAGGGGCATTGATAGAACTGGCTCAGCGAGGTTCCAAGTTCGGCTTTGGGTACGCTGTGTTTTTCGATCAGGAGCGCTTCGAGATCGGCCCGCCCTCTCGACGCCTCGGCAACGGCCTCGTTGAGTTCGGCCTGCGTGATCTGGTTTGAAGCCAGGAGGTATTCAAACGCACCCAGCTCGGTCGTTTTCCTGAGAGTTTTCGGCACGTGGTTCTCTTGAAGAGGAGGGATTCGTTGGCAACAGGCGCCCGGTTCCCCACTGCCGGGACAACCGAGATTCACATGAAGTATAAAGCATCCGGCCTGGTCGTCAATCTGAACACACTCTCTCCTCACTGCAGGCGCCGATTACGCAACCTCGTGTTAGAGCTTGCCGGATCGCCACCGACTGTCGAGCTGCGTCAACCTTCCCTTACTTTCCTGGTTCAGGAACCGCGCACAGCGGCTAGAGAGGCTCCGCTCCGGCGAGCGGTGAACAGGAGAGGAGTACGGCGCCATGTCGGCCTAGGTATAGCGCCTTTCGTATTCGAGAGAGGAACGTTCGGTTCGCGGAGTTGTTAAAGAAGAATCTGGACAATCTGGCCGCGATAGAAAGCCAAAGGCGAGACTCGATACCCTACTGATCAGACAGCACCGGATGGCCGAAGGAGAGTTTGACCAGAGCCAGCGGATCGACTCTCGCGCCGTTCAGGCGGACGCCCCAGTGCAGATGCGGGCCGGAGGCCCGGCCGGAGGCGCCGACCTTGCCGATCACCTGGCCGCGCTTGACGACCTGGCCATCCTGCACCGTCACTTCCGATAGGTGAAAATACATGGAGTGCAGGCCGAGGCCATGATCCAGAAAGACGCCCTTTCCGGAAAAGAAATGATCGACGGTGAGGCGTACGACTCCGTCATTCATACCAGCACATCGGCGCCCAATGGCGCGGCGATGTCCTCGCCATTGTGGGGATTTCGCGATTGACCATTGATGACGCGCAACCGTCCGAACGCTCCGGTCGTGGGTCCCTGCACCGGCTGGATGAAATGGCCGGACCAGAATCGCTCTTCGGCGCTTTTCTCCAGGACGGTCTTGATCTGTTCTTGTTCGGACTTCACGCGGGTTAAGCTCTCTTCGTCGAGATCGACCTTGTCTTTCGGAAGCGTCAGATGCTGTACGGGATACTTCTCTTTGATGACCAGCACGTTGTAGCTCATGTGTCGTGGCTCGCTCGGGGATGCCACATCCACCATCAATTCATGCGTGCCGGGGGCGTCTTGGAGGTCGATTCCGATGAGCCCGATATACTCGGCCGGGTCTGAAGCGTCGTTCTTGAAAAAGGGAACACGGCGATTCAGAAACTGCCCGACTATCGCGGTCGCGTGCTTCGGGGCAGGGACCTTGACCACCAACACGTGCCCCTGCTTTCCGCTGAGCTGGCCATCGCTGCCGGGGCGCTCACGCGGGGCGCTGGTCAACAGGTCAACGGGAAAAACACTGGTCACCAGCACGATGGCCACGATCGCCAACAAATCTGGACGAATCTTTACGCTCATAGGAAATCGTTCGTAGTGTCAGCTGGGTTTAAGTGCAGAATGCTCAAAAAGGCCACATTGTACCCGCCCACCCCAGGCGCCAAGACGCGCCCCTTTCCGTGGCGGCCGCAGGAGAGAAAAAACCGGAGACGTACCGACATTCTCACCCGCTATATCACCCACCTGCCCCAAGCGCGCCGAGACGCGCCTTCTTCCCGTGGCCCCTGAGCCGGCCGAGACCGGCTCTTTCCCAAGGGTACGGTGAGGATTTTTTCGACCCGAGAACAAAGCTCGGGAAGGGGCACGTCTTGGCGCCTGGGGTCGGGGCGGGTGTGAATGAGCTTTTTCAGCATTCTGCCTATCGATACAAGCGCGGGCCGGCCACCTGCGCGACCAACTCTTCCACCCGGCGATTCACCGCGCTGAACGGGTC
>JBOHOS010000037.1:0-2682 GCA_050731295.1 Nitrospiraceae bacterium
CTAGCGACTCTCACCGCAGTCCCGTTCATCCTGCCAGTCGAACCATTCCAGGCCGCAGTGCAACGAGCAGGACTCGTGAAGAAAACAGGATGCGACACAGTCATCAGCGACCCTAAGTCAAGCACAAGGAGGATGTATGTCGGATATCATCAGTCCCTCACAAGGGAATATCGCCCCAGCCAACTCGAACAACGGCGGGGAGAGCCGGGTGGAGCAAGCGTTCGAAGTCCTGGTCTTCGCGAGCCGGTGGATTCAGGCCCCGCTGTACGGAGGCCTGATCGTGGCCGAATGCCTCTACGCGTACAAGTTTCTGAACGAGTTGTGGGAGATGGTGCACACCATTCGGGACATGAGTGAAACCATCTTTATGCTGGGCGTGCTCTCCCTGATCGACATCACCATGGTGGCGAACCTGCTCACGATGGTCATCATCGGCGGATATGCCACCTTCGTCAGCAAGATGAATTTGGAAGGCCATCGAGACAAACCCGACTGGCTCACCCACGTCGATCCGGGAACGATCAAGGTTAAGCTGGCCGCCTCGTTGATCGGGATCTCAAGCATCCATCTACTGAAGGCCTTCGTCAACGTCAGCAACGTGTCGACCGAACACATCAAGTGGCAGATCTTTATCCATATGACCTTTCTCGGATCGGCCATTCTGTTGGCGTGGACGGACAAGATCATGCAAAAAGATCGAAAACATTAATGAATGGCTTGACAAGAATGTAAGGCCTTGTAATAGTTCTTAATTGTTAGGATGACGAATCGCGTTCGTGAGTGCCGAAAGGAGTGAATGGCCCTGCTCGGTCGCTACAGCGGGAGCGTGGCTCATCGCCGGCCCCGGAATCCCACGATTCCGCGGGCCTTTTTTCCGTATGGAGGTTCTGAATGGAGGACGAGAGCCTGTGCTGCCGGAAGGGACGGCGTGGTGTCCGTTGCAGAGGAACCTACGTGAAGGTTCCCATCCTTTTCTGTCTGGGCGTTCTGCTCTCTGTGTCCGCATGGTCACAATCCGTCGATGCGGCGTCATTTCGAATTCTCGATCAAGGCGCGGCCGCGGCGGGCCAGAGCGATGCCTTTACGGCGCAGGCCGACGACCCATCCGCCGTTTACTATAATCCTGCCGGCATGACGCAGTTGTCGGGCGTGCAGACGTACATTGGGACGACGTTGATCGGCGGCCACACGTCCTTCACCAGCCCCAGCGGCGCCACCGCGCGCGGAGATTTCGGAGGCAGTGTGGCTTATCCACCGCCGAGCAATCTGTATGTGACTGCCAATCTGAAGGACCTCGGTGTGACCGCTCCATTTCTCAGCCGGATGGCGGTCGGGGTGGGGCTGAATTTCCCGTTCGGGACGAAGTTTCGTTGGCCTGAGAACGGACCGTTCGCCACGGCTGTGACGACCGCGGCGCTCCCATTGCTGGATATCAAACCCACGGTGGCCTACAAAGTGACGGATCGTTTTTCGGTCGGGTTGGGCATGGATATTTATACGTTCTCGAGCCTGATCGGCGAAAGTCACTATGAAACACGGCTTATCGGGGGGCCGGCCCTCGGTCCGCTTAACGGCGCCCAGTTAGAGATCAACGGAAAGGACACCGCGCTCGGATTTAACGTGAGCCTGATGTACACCCCATGCGTGAATGCGGACGGGAAGCCGGTCTGCAGCATCGGCTTCATTTACCGAAGCCAAGCCACCCTCCAACTCGACGGCGAGTTTCGCGCAAACGGCGGGCTCGTTGCCGACGCCTCGACGACCTTGGTCCTGCCGCAGGTCTATACGGGCGGGATCGCCCTGTGGCCGGTTCGCGACCGCGACCATGAGTGGAAGCTGGAGGTCGATGTGGATTACACGGGATGGAAATCCATCCGGAATTTGGATGTGCATACCTCGTCGGCGTTCGGCACCATTCCCTTTCCGCAGAATTATCGAAGCGGGTACACGGTCATGATCGGTACGGAATACAAGTGGCTGCATCCGGAGCGGTTGCCGAATTGGGAGATCGCCCTGCGGGGAGGATACTGGCATTCGCAGACGCCGACGCCGGATTTCTCCTTCAATCCGGCCGTGCCTGATGCGGACAACCATTCGATTTCGATTGGGTTGGGCCTGCTGTGCAAGGATCAGGGGCGGTTCCTCGGACTATTCGAATGCGGGCGATCAGGCGCCAGCAAATTCCACCCGACCGCCGTCGGAATCGATGTGGCTTACAAAGCGCTCTTGTACGAAACGCGAACCGTCATGGGCAATCAGAATCCGATCGCGATTCCGGGCTCCATCAACGGCACGTATCAATCGACGTTTCACATCGGCTCGGTCAACCTGCGCGTGAACTTCTAGCACGTTGAGGCCCATGAAATAAGCATGTGACTGCCCAGCGATAGCTGGACATAGGAGATACGAAGCTGGTGGCCTTTTTCAGCATCCTGTTACTTCGGCGGCAGCTCCAAACGTTCTCGCACTCAGGCGCCGAGGCGGGTCACAGCCTCACCGGCTTCGGGAAACACGCCGACCGAAATTTGGAAGAAGTGCTGCATGTCGGGCCAGATTTCAAGCGTCGCCATCCTCCCTGCCAGTCCCGCGAGCCGCACGAGCCGCACCGCATCATCGAGAAGAATCTCATCGCCGCCCACCTGCACGAGGAGCGGTGGCAAATCCGAAAGATCGGCCCTGAGC
>JBOHOS010000038.1:0-2339 GCA_050731295.1 Nitrospiraceae bacterium
TAAAACCGTCCTCCTTCCCTTCTCCTGTCCGCGCTCTTCCTACACCTCTTATTCACGAAAGATTACATGCTTTGAAAATTTCTGACTATTTGTGCAAACTACTTCAGGTGAGATACTCACGTCTAACATGCTGAAAATAATAGCGTCTATTGACTACGGTTATTGCTCGCTGCGCCGGCTCAATGTAGGATGTCGAGAATGCGCGGTTGTGATCAAAAGGCTTTCTCATAGAAGAAAGTATACACGGAAGTGGCGAACCACCAAATTGACATCGTCGTCGTCGGAGCGGGAGCGGCAGGCCTCGCGGCGGGAATCTTTGCTGCGGAGGCATGTGTCAACACCACGCATGATAAGGGCTTGGAACCTGCCATCCCGTCCGCACAGATTGTCGTGCTTGACGGAGCGAACCGAATTGGGGCCAAGATCATGATTTCCGGCGGAGGACGATGCAATGTCACCAATGAGGCTGTGTCTGCAAACGATTTCAACGGGTTGAAGCCTGTCGTGCGCAACATTTTGGCGGCCTTTGACGAGAACGCCACGTCCCGATGGTTTGAATCCCTTGGGGTACCACTCAAGCGTGAGGAGAGCGGCAAGGTTTTTCCCGTCACCGACAAGGCACGCACCGTCTTGGACGCCCTGACCGGCCGTTGCCGTCACTTGGGTGTGGATATAAGGACCGAGCATCGGGTCATGGAGATTACGTCCGCCTCGGAATCCGAGAGGGGATCAGCCTGCAGTCCGGGCTTTATCGTTCGTCACGAGCGCGGTGAGATCCGCGCGCGCCGCGTCGTTATGGCTACCGGCGGGCAGTCGTTGCCGGGAACGGGCAGCGATGGATCCGGCTGGGAGATCGCCCGCCGTCTCGGACATACGGTGACCTCCACGCACCCTGCGCTCGTGCCTTTGGTGCTGCATCCGTCCATGTTTCACGCAGAACTGTCCGGCTTATCACAAGAAGTCGAACTCACGACGATTGTGAACGGCAAGAGAGTGGACCGCAGGACCGGCAGCATGCTATGGACACACACGGGAATCAGCGGACCGGTGGTCATGGACTGCAGCCGATTTTGGACGACGGCCAAGGCCGCCGGATACGCGGTCGACCTGCGCTGTCATTTCTGGCCTGGAGCCGGATTCGAACAGGTTGACCGATGGCTGGTGAGCCAGAGAGAGGCACGCCCCAAGCTGAGTCTTGGAAAGCTCGTGGCTCAACAGGTGCCCGAGCGGGTCGCCGGGGCTCTGTGTCGATGGAGCGGCATCGATCCCGGCACGCCGGTCGGTCAATTGTCGTCCGACTGCAGGCGCAGGGTCGTGCACGCGATCACTCACTTGCCGCTTCCGGTCGAACGCGATCGAGGATGGAATTATGCCGAGGTGACGGCCGGGGGCGTTCCGCTGAATGAGATTGATTTCCGGACGATGGAATCCCGCAAAGTCCCCGACCTCTACCTGATCGGTGAGATGCTCGACTGTGACGGCCGGATCGGCGGGTTCAACTTCCAATGGGCTTGGGCAACCGGCTACCTCGGTGGGCGCGGCGCCGTTGGATCTCCTCTCAGCCGGACGGGCTTGCCCTCCGCGGACTTGCGCTCATCATGACTGACGAGTGGTGGACGCGCCCGGCGGCCCGCGGTTGGACTCAATGGCTGCTGAACAGCTTCCATCATTGGACAGGGCGCCAGCTCATCGAGCGATCCGGCACGCCGCAAGACCAAGCTTCCACCCTATTTCTCGCCCCGTTCGTCGTCGTTTCGCATGGCCACGAGGGCGATCCGATCCTCAACTACGGGAACCGCCTCGCCTTGGAACTGTGGGAGGCCACATGGGAGCAGTTCAGTCGGATACCCTCCAGGTTGACGGCCGAGCCCATGAACCAAGCCGAGCGTGAACGCATGCTGGCCCAAGCGCGCGTCAAAGGATATATCGACGATTATCGCGGCGTGCGCATCTCCACGACCGGACGCCGTTTTTTGGTAGACAATGCTCTGGTCTGGAACGTGATCGATCACCGCGGGCAACGGCAGGGCCAAGCCGCGACCTTTTCTCATTGGACGTTCTTGTAGGCTCCGCTCGATTATGGGCCGCCCGCCTCAATCCCGTACCGCGGCGCGGAAATGTCTTCACTGCGGCAGCGGGGACACCGGCTGGGCCGTGTCAGGCGTGTCCGCTCACGAAAGAGAAAGCCGCATCGATCGCACGCCGACGGAGCAAGGATGAACCGGCGGGTCGGATCTCGCGAGACCGAGCGAACGACGTGGCGGAGATGGTCTTCCACCTGCCGTTCGGGGATCGCGAACAGTTCCGCCAATTCGCGCGACGAACGGAGCGTCCCGCTG
>JBOHOS010000039.1:0-10103 GCA_050731295.1 Nitrospiraceae bacterium
CGTGCTTATTGTTCTTCAGGTCTTGAGCAACGATCGCGCGAATGAAGTCCGAGGGAGCGGAGGGAGCCCCGGGAATACTCATCGTGACGACCTCAGTGCTTCCACGGAAAAAAATGACGAGAGCCGGCTTTTTAGGGCCGGCCCTCTCTTATAGCATAATAGGATGCAGTGCGTGGCTGGGGGACTAGGATTCGAACCTAGGTAGTCAGATCCAGAGTCTGACGTCCTACCACTAGACGATCCCCCAACCCATTGCACCATCCACTTCAAGCGAGCTTACACGCACCCCACCGGCGAGAAGCCTAATACAACGTTTGGGCAGAGTCAAGAACGCGCGGCCTTTGCCTGATCAATGGCGTGCCGCAAACGAGCGACCGTCTTTTCTCGACCAAGCAGGCTCATCACGTCAAAGATTCCCGGCGTAGCGATCCGCCCGGTCAAGGCCACTCGAACAGGCTGCGCGAGCTGCCCCATCTTTAGACCCTGCTCCTCGATAAGCTGCTTGAAAATGTGCTCGAGGCTATCCTTTGAAAAATCTGATGCGGCTTGAATGCGATCAACCAATTTATCCAGTGTTGGAATAATGGCCGATGAGAGATATTTTTCTGCCGCTCCCTCTTTCATGGTCACCGTGCATGAAAGGTACGGAGAAGCAGCCTCTGCCATTTCGGTTAGGGTACGCGATCGTTCACGCAACATGACCACCAAATCTTCCATCCACCCAGGTGGAACACTCCTCTCCGCCCCACCCACGCTCGCTCGATCGAGAAAGGGTTGAAGGAGAGCAGCGATTCGTGCCGGGTTGCCATGGCGAATATGCTGGGCATTGACCCACAACAGCTTCTCTGGATTAAACACAGCGGCGGATTTTTGGACGTACTCGAAGGAGAATTTTTCAACCAATTCCGAGACGGAAAAGATCTCCTGATCGCCGGAGGACCAGCCAAGACGGGCCAGGTAATTGACCATCGCCTCCGGAAGATAGCCCATCTCCCGATAGGACAAAATAGACGTTGCGCCGTGCCGTTTTGACAATCGGGTTTTGTCCGGTCCCATAATCATCGGAAGATGACCAAAACGAGGCACCTCGAAGCCGAGGGCGTGGAACATCGGAATCTGGCGCGGTGTATTGGTTAAGTGATCGTCACCCCGCACGACATGAGTAACTCCCATCAGTGCGTCATCGATGACAACCGAGAAGTTGTAGGTGGGATATCCATTCGAACGCAAGATGATCAAATCATCCAAGACACTGTTATCAAAGGCAACCCGTCCTTTGATCAAATCTTCGACAACTGTTTGGCCATCCTGAGGGGCGATGAAGCGGAGGGCCGCCTCTCCGTTAGGATTCTTGATTCCTCTCTCACGGCACCGGCCATCGTATTTCTGGGGGAGTCCCTTTGCCTGCGCTTCTTTTCGTCGAGTCTCTAGCTCTTCAACGGTGCACACACACCAATAGGCTTGGCCTTTGCCGAGAAGTTGTAAGGCATGCTGCCGATAGAGCTGCATTCGCTCAGTTTGCCGAAACGGTCCCTCGTCCCAGTCCAGCCCGACCCATCGCATCCCTTCTGTAATGGCTTGGATTGCTTCATCGGTTGATCGGCTTTGATCGGTGTCCTCAATGCGAAGGATAAACGTTCCCCTCTGCTGCCGGGCAAACAACCAATTGAATAAGGCCGTGCGGACGCCGCCAATGTGAAGGTAGCCGGTCGGGCTCGGGGCAAATCGAACTTTGACCTTACTCATCAGCGTGTTCCACTCGAATGCCGACCTGTTTCAAGATCGCCCTGAAAAATGAAGGTGGACCTATAACATGCCAAGAACGTGTTGTAAAGAATCGCTTCTCGCATAGCTCCCCAATCTAACCTAACCTAACGCTTCTTGCTTGTCTGGTCTATCAACGGCATGATCAAGTCACTATAATCGATCTCTCAACGTCATTCACGTATGGAAAGATCTTATGGCTGAACCTACACAATCGGCCACCGTTTTACATGTGCGGCCTCTCAGTCCACATGTCAGAGAAATGGTTCTTGCCCCTCAGATGAATCCTATTTCCTACAAGCCTGGGCAGTGGATCTCCGTACAGCTCCCGGCCGGCAGTCATCCCCCTCTGGTGCGAGCCTACTCCATGGCCGAACCGCAATCGGTTTCAGGCCATTTGGTACTCATATTTGATCGTGTTCCCGGAGGGCTAGGGACAGAATATTTGTTTGGCTTGAATGAGGGCGATGAGGTCATGGTCTCCGGGCCATACGGTCGCTTTGTCTTGCCTGATCTGACTCTGCAGGACCTTGTCTTTATTGCTCGATATACCGGCATCGTTCCGATCCATTGTATGCTCCGCCATCTCCTCGCGACCGTCCAGCCGAGGAGTCTTATATTAGGCTATAGCGCGCCCACCGAAAGTGAGCTGATCTACCATAATAAATTTGAGCAATGGTCGTCTGGTGGAAATCTTCTGTATTTGCCTTCTATCTCTGGATCGAAGGAGGGGTTAGAAACGCCAGTTCACGAGTGGCCCATAATTAGGAATCTCACGCCGCATATCGAGAAGCGAAAGGATTTTGTTCCTCTTATTAGTGGGATCAAAGCTTTTGTCCGGCCATTACGGATGTATTTTACGGAACTTGGGTGGGACCGTCGGCAAATACGGGTGGAAACCTACGATTAGAGGCCGCAGTCAGTGACCTTCTTTCACCAGGTTTTTATTGACGGCTGGAATCTCGATGACAAGATCCTTCGTCCCATTCGGGACACATTGGCAGCCTAATCGGGACTTCAACGTGGTGGCCGGAGCCTCTTCAAGCTGATCAAATTCATCGTCAGTGCCTTCGTTGCATGACTCAAGCCCTTGTTTCACGATCACATGGCAGGTTGAGCACGCACACACTCCCCCGCACGCGTGTTCTAGGTCAACACCGGATCCCAACGCGATATCCAAGATGCTGCCGGGAAGACCGGTTTGCCCATAAGGGATCTTGCCTGGCTCAACGTGAACAATCTGTTCCGTCTTATCCGGCAGTAGGAAGGTTACAGTGTACGGCTTGGTCGGTAACTCATACTCGGTCTTCTCAATATAGGGGTTGCTGCCTCCCACTTGTACTCCTTTCGAAGAGGTGAAAATGTACTTTATCATAGGAGAAAGCCAAGGTGCACGACCATTTTTACCCTTGCAACCAATTGTAGTTACGACATTATTATTTGTTGACACCGCTTGAGGCAGGATGATAGATTGTATCCGATCTGTTTGATCTGCGACCAAAATGATCCCCGATTGATTTAATCGGAGGTTTTGTGCTGAAGTTATCAAAAAAAGCTGATTATGGATTAATGGCGCTCCAATATATCGCGTCCGTTCAGTTCGGCGAAGTGACCCGTGCTCGCATCGTCAATACTAAAGAGATCGCCGAGGAATACAACATTCCGGTAGAGTTGTTGGCCAAGGTTTTACAAACTCTAGCTAAACATGGACTCGTTGAAAGTCAGAATGGTCCCAAAGGTGGTTATTTGCTGGCACGTGAAGCAAGTGCAATTACAATCGCACAGGTCCTTGAAGCCATTGAAGGACCGCTGGGCATTACCGAGTGTTATCACGATAAAGAAGCAGCGTGCTCGCAGCTTGAACGTTGCAACATTCGGACTCCCCTTCTGAAAGTACAGGACAGCATTTACCAACTATTGAACAGCATGACGGTGGAAGACATGATGGGCGGCTCGCCATTGATTACGGTGCGGTCACGAACAGCAGAAGGAGTCGAGCGATGAAATTTCCGATTTTCATGGATAATCACTCCACGACCCCGATGGATCCTCGGGTCTTGGACGCCATGCTACCTTATTTCGTGGAAAAGTTCGGCAATGCCGCCAGTCGCAACCATGCCTTTGGATGGGAAGCGGAAGAAGCGGTGGAGAATGCTCGGAAGCAAATCGCCAGGCTCATCCATGCCGACTCTAAAGAATTAGTGTTTACCAGCGGAGCCACGGAGTCGGACAACCTGGCGATCAAGGGCGTGGTCGAGATGTACCGCGAAAAAGGCGATCACATTATTACCAGCATGACCGAGCATCGCGCCGTGCTGGATACCTGTAAAGCCCTGGAATCCCGGAAAGGAGTAAAATTTACTTATCTTCCCGTCGACAAAACGGGGATGGTCAGCCCGGATGATGTTCGCGATGCCATTACCGATAAGACGATCCTGATCTCGATCATGCTCGCCAACAATGAAATCGGAACCATTAATCCGATCAAGGATATCGGGGCCATTGCCAAGGAAAAAGGGATTTTGTTCCACTGTGATGCGACCCAAGGCGTCGGAAAGATTCCCGTCGATGTCCAAGAGATGGGGATTGATTTGATGTCGTTCACCGGGCACAAGCTCTACGGTCCGAAAGGCGTTGGCGCGCTGTACGTCCGAAAGAAAGGTCCCCGAGTCCGGATCGTGCCGATGATGGATGGCGGGGGCCATGAACGAGGCATGCGTTCCGGCACCCTTCCCGTGCCACTCGTTGTGGGGTTCGGAAAAGCTGTGGAACTGTGTGAGCAAGAGATGCCGACCGAATCCAAGCGACTGTCTGCCATGCGAGACCGTCTCCATACAGGCATCACGTCCGGTCTTGAAGAGGTCTATCTTAATGGCCACCCGACGCAGCGGCTTCCGCATAATCTGAACCTTTCGTTTGCCTACGTCGAAGGCGAATCGCTGCTCATGGGCGTGAAGGAAATTGCGCTGTCCTCCGGGTCAGCCTGCACCTCGGCCACACTTGAACCGTCTTATGTGCTGCGGGCGCTGGGTGTTGGATCAGACCTGGCCCATTCGTCGATTCGGTTTGGATTGGGACGTTTTTCCACCGACGAAGAAGTTGACTATACGGCGAAACGAATTATTGAGATTGTGACCAAGTTAAGGGAAATGTCTCCCTTGTATGAAATGGCGAAAGAAGGAATTGACTTGAAATCTGTTCAGTGGGCTGCTCACTAGCGTTCCGGCTAGACGGAGGAGGAGATAACATGGCTTACAGCGAAAAGGTGGTGGACCATTTCAACAACCCGCGCAATATGGGAAGCTTCAAGAAGGACGAAGAAGGGGTGGGAACGGGTGTGGTAGGAGCCCCCGAATGCGGCGACGTCATGAAGCTACAGATTAAGGTGCAAGACGAGAAGATTGTGGATGCCAAGTTTAAAACTTTCGGGTGTGGGTCGGCGATTGCCAGTTCGAGCCTAGCCACCGAGTGGCTCAAGGGTAAGACCGTCGAAGAGGCCGGCCAGATCAAGAACACGGACATTGTCCAGGAGCTTAACCTTCCGCCCGTCAAGATTCATTGTTCCGTGTTGGCGGAGGATGCGATTAAAGCCGCATTGGCGGACTACAAGAAGAAAGCTCCATAAGTAGCAAGGATTATCGGACACTCACAGTTGAGGAGCCATCATGGATTCAAGCGAGACACAAGTTACGCCCACAATTACGCTGAGCGAGGCCGCCGCTAAAGAAGTCAAGCGGCTGATCAATGTGCAAGGCATGACGGAAGGTGGGCTTCGACTGGGCGTCAAAGGAGGCGGGTGCTCAGGCCTGAGCTACACCATCAATTTTGACGACAAGATTGGCCAATATGACACCGTGTATGAGATCGATGGCATCAAGGTAATTGTGGATGCGAAGAGCGCGATCTACTTGCAAGGCACGCAGCTCGACTTTCAGAAAGATCTCATGGGCGGTGCATTCAAGTTCGTGAACCCCAACGCCCAGAAGACATGCGGCTGCGGAGAATCTTTCTCGGCCTGATTCGTCCATAACCGGTTCATACTTGAGTGAGAATGGGCATGGTGGCCGTGAGCCAAACGGCGCCATGCCCTTTGCGTCTTAGAAGCCCCATGGACCATGCGCATACAAGTCCCAAACGCACCGAACTTCGGATGGCTCGCAGCATGTGCTGGCATTGCCAATCCGAGGTGACCGGGGAATACTTTTGTGAGCAGTGCGTCAAGGTCCAGCCCGTTTCGAAGGAACTGGATTATTTCGCATGCCTTGGTCTGCCGCGGGCACTCAACATCGATGCCGAGAAACTGGAGGGGAAGTTTTACGAGTTGAGCCGCTCGTTCCATCCTGATTTTTATCAGAACAAAACGCAAACCGAACAGGCCATCAGTCTGAAGAATTCTGCTCTGCTTAACACGGCGTACCGAACTCTCAAGGATCCGATTCGGCGGGCCGAATACCTCCTCCAGTTGGAAGCCGGTTCGGCGAAAAACATCCGCACGTCGCCGCCCGCCGATCTGTTTGAAGAGATCCTTGCACTTCAGGAAGACCTTGAGGCCTTTCGATCGACATCAGCGGATGACGATCCCGAGGGTCTCAAACGGTTGCGAACCAAATTGGAAACCGAGCGAGAAACACTGGAGCAGCGGCAACGCGAGATGGATGATCAGCTATCACGGCTTTTTATCCAGTGGGACGCCTTGCAATCTCCCGCACAGCCTGAGTCCATTCATGAGAAGGAAATCGTTTTGAAGAACATGCGGGAACTGCTTTCGAACCGAACGTATCTACGCAACATCGTCAACGACCTGGTCGCGACGATCGACTGACAGGAACGGTCATGGCACGTATTTTTGGTATCGATCTTGGCACAACCAATTCCTTAATCGCGTATATGGATGGTCAAACCCCTCGGGTCATTCCGGGGCGGACTGGGCGGACCATGGTTCCCTCCGTCGTTGCCATGATCGATAACGGTGTCATTGTAGGGGACGCTGCGAAGGATTATCTGGTTCGCAATCCGGATCGGACGATCTACTCGGTGAAGCGCTTCATGGGCAAGAACCAGGACGACGTGGCGGATGAGCTTGAATATTTTCCCTATCGGCTCACTGAGCAGGGAGGGGTCATCCGCATCCAACTCGGCGAAAAGGCCTACTCTCCGCCGCAAATCTCAGCCATGATTCTAAAGGAGCTGAAACTCCGGGCCGAATCGCATCTCGGCGAGGATGTTTCGAAGGTAGTGATCACCGTTCCGGCCTACTTCAATGACAGCCAGCGCCAAGCCACCAAGGACGCTGGCATGATAGCGGGCATGGAGGTGCTTCGCATCATTAACGAGCCGACCGCCGCCTCGCTGGCCTACGGGCTTCAGAAACGGACCCAGGGACTGATTGCCGTTTATGATTTGGGCGGAGGCACCTTCGATATCTCTCTCCTCAAACTCAAGAACGGGATCTTCGAGGTGCTCGCGACAAACGGAAATACGCATCTCGGAGGCGATGACTTTGATCGACAGGTGGTGAACTTTCTTCTGCAAGAGATCAGGACCAGGCACGGGCTCGATCTGCAGCCTTACCCGGACACGATGCAGGCGACTCGTCTGGAAGCAGAACGCGCCAAGATCCGCTTGTCCGATGATCAGAAAACAACGGTATCGATTGAGCTACCTGATGGCAAGGGGGAGTTTCGGTGCGAGTTGACTCGCGACCGACTTGAAACGCTGACCAAGCGCTTGGTCGAAGAGACCATGGGACCGTGCCGACTGGCGCTCAAAGACGCGGAGCTGCAACCGTCCGATATTGACGAAGTCGTACTCGTAGGAGGAGCGACACGAATGCCTCAGGTGCGAAGGCACGTGCAGGGATTGTTCGGCAAGGCCCCTCACAGCAATCTTAATCCGGACGAAGTCGTCGCCTTGGGGGCCGCTGTGCAAGCGGATATCTTGAGCGGCGGCATACAGGACATGCTGTTGTTGGACGTGACCCCTCTGTCGCTGGGCATTGAAACGATGGGCGGCGTCATGAGCACGCTCATCCGCCGCAACACGACCATCCCGGCCAGCGCCAAGGAGATGTTCACGACCTATGTGGACGGCCAAACCTCGGTTGATATCCATATCCTGCAGGGCGAACGCGAGCTGGCCAAGGACAATCGCAGCCTGGCGCGTTTTCAATTAAAAGTGCCGCCTCTTCCCGCGGGCGTCCCGCGTGTCGAGGTGACGTTTCTGATCGATGCCAACGGAATCCTCAACGTGACGGCCAAAGATATCCGCACCGGGCAACTTCAATCGATTCAAGTTAAGCCGTCCTATGGGCTGGGTGACGAAGAAGTCGAGCGCATGATCAGCGAGTCCTTTCAATTCGCAGCCGATGATCTGAAGGCGCGTCAATTGATCGAAGCAAGGACCGAGGCCGATGCGATTCTGAAAGCAACCGAGAAAGCGTTGGGGCACGGGAAACAATTGATCAGCGCCAAGGAGGTGGAGGCCATTCAGGCGAGTTTGAAGGCCCTTGAAGCGGCGCGGGCGCAGGACGACCACAAAGCGATACGCGCGCGCATCGCCGACGTCGAAAAGGCGACCCATCATCTTGCGGAAGAACTGATGGACTATTCGCTGAAGGAAGCGCTTCAGAATAAGAAACTTTCCGAACTTTCTTGATATCTCTGTCCCGGGTACGAAGAGGAGTTCTCCATGGATTTGAAGTGGCAGGATGCAGAAGAGATCGCCATCCGGTTGATTGAAACCCATCCCGACACGGACCCATTAACCGTTCGATTTACCGAGATGCACAAGTGGATCACATCGCTCCCCGAATTCAAGGATGATCCTGCAAAGTCGAACGAAAAGATACTGGAAACCATACAAATGGCCTGGCATGACGAGCACCAGGACTCCAAATCTTAACTCTCCCCTCTGCCGTCCCGATCAACTCAATAGCCGGCATGCTTACTGCCCTTGTGAATCGGTGGCAGGAGTATCCGTGAATTGATCCAGCTTATAGAAACTGGCCGGCGCGATCCGCTGAGGGGACGGCTCCGTCGGCTCGGTCCCCTTCAGGAAGATCTCCACGGTTCCGTGATCGCTTTGGTCAGGCGCCAAGAGCCCGGTCTCAGGATCGACCTTCGCGAACACAATATTTTCGGGAATTTCAAAGGGCACGACCGGCAATGGCGCGAGCGCTTCCTGCATGAATTCGAGCCAGATCGGTAAGGCCGCATGCGCGCCCGACTCTGTTTCTCCTAATGATCTGAGATCGTCGAATCCGACCCAGACTCCGACGGCGAGATTCGGCGTATAGCCGATAAACCATGCGTCCGTGTAATCGTTGGTGGTTCCCGTCTTCCCCGCGATCGGACGATCGATTGACTTCGCAAGCTGTCCGGTCCCTCGCTGAATGACATCTTGTAAGACATTAGTAATCAAGTACGCCGTTTCCTGAGAGAGGACGGGCCTCGGCTGAAAGAGTGTCTGATCGAGCATCTGACCCCCGGCGTTGTTCACGGTGGCGACGGCATAGGGATCGAGTTTGAGACCTTGGTTGGCGAATGTCCCGTACGCCGCGGTCAACTCGAGCAAGGTCATGCCGGACGATCCCAAGGCCAGCGACAGGTCATGGTTCAGGGGGCTGGCGATGCCCAAGCCTTTGGAAAACTCGACCACGCTGCGGACCCCTATTTTGTCGAGCAACCTCACGGTGGCAACATTTCGTGAATGGATCAACGCTTCGCGTAGATTGGTCACACCAAAAAACTTCTTCTCGTAATTCTCCGGCTTCCACGTCTTTTCCTTGTCCTCCTGTTCATAGACAACCGGGGCATCGACGACCACCGTCGCAGGCCCCAAGCCCGAATGAAACGCCGTAGCATAAATGATAGGCTTGAAGGCGGAGCCTGCCTGGCGATGCGCCAAGACCGTCCGATTGAACTCACTCCGGCTGAAATCATATCCTCCCACCATGGCTCGGATGCCGCCGGTTCGCGGATCTAGGGTGATCAATCCCCCTTCCACAATCGGTGTCTGCTCCAACTGAAATTGAACGGTCTCTCGCTCCAGTTTTTTAATCGCGACTTCGATGACGTCGCCGGGCTTGAGCATGCCTTTGACCGTGGGCAGCACGGTCGCGTCTTTAACCAAATCTCGGCCACGCAACCGCCGGCGAGCCCACGCCATGTCATCGAACGAGAGGCGCCCCATGGTGCTTCCCGCATGGACGACTACATGATCCTTTCCGATTTTCATCACCACCGCTTCCATCAACTGCCCTTCTTTTAACTGGCCTGCGGGCGGTGTGGGCGGCGCGTCGGGTAGCTGCGAGAGATCTTGGGCCCTCAACGGTCCTCGCC